>DHLT01000127.1:10716-15214 GCA_002405405.1 Ignavibacteria bacterium UBA4661
AGGTATCATAGTGTCTTCAACTACTTGCACCTGAATATCGTTGCAAACAATACGAAAAAAGCCACAAAGCAACACTTCCGAATCCGACTGCAAGAAGGATGGTGGTAACGAACATTTCGTTGGTAAGTGTACCCGTAAGAGCGCGCAAAGGCATTGATGCTAAAACAGCAAATGGTATGATATATAAAACAACACGCCGTATCCATCCTGAATAAATACTATCGGGTCGCTCCCCCAATCGGAAGAGTGTATAATACACAAATTGAATACCATCGGCAGCTACAGTAAAAATTGCAAAAGAGGCAATGATCCCTTGCATCGAAAGCTGCAAAACAACAGCACAAATAAACATAATTACCCATTGTATCCACGCATAACCATTCGGTGAACTTGGTAATAATTCAACACCATAAATAAAAACGGTCAACCCTAACGCCAAATTAAAAATAGATGCAAGATTGATATAACGGGTAAAAACCATGAAAAAAGTTGATACTGGACGCAGGAGAAAAAAGTCTAATTCTCCGGTTGAAATGTAAAATGGCACTCGCCAAAAATTTGACGCAAAGAGCATCATATTTGTCGCATCAACAAGAAACAATGTTCCTAAAAACACAGTGGCTTCTGCCTTGCCGACACCACCCAACGAAGGTGTGAGTGTATACATCATACTCATGACACTGATTTGCATAACATACCATACAACATCAACCATGAAGACCAGAATAAAGTGTCCTCGATATTCTAATTCCCGTGTTAAACAATTTCGAAAAAATGCTAGCCAAAGTTTGAGGTATCGCATAGAACTCTCATGAATTATTGACAACTCACATCATACTATCATGCAAAGATTATCTGACAAGATACAGACAATCTTCGTACAAAAGCATTGTATCTTTGCTAGGCATGAAACGATATTTGCTTTCCCTTATACGTACAACGCATATACACTATTTTTTTTCTTTTCACATTTGCACCATACGCTTATGCGCACGATTTCCACAGTATTTTGCGGTTTCCTGCTATCAGTGTTTACGCTTTCCGCACAGCCCGGTCAAGTAGCACGAGCCAATCTGACGACCGTTGACGTTGCACGCCAATTCAGCACAGAAATTTTTATCTTGAATAGCATTCCTTATTTACAACCTTTGGTAACAGTTCTCAATTCTACCGTAAATGCACGGTTCATGACGCAAGTGTACATCCCCAAGGATTCATTTTATGTACGTTTCAGCGTCAATGCCATGTACGGCACAGTACAAGACAACCAAAAGACTTATACACCCGGTATTCCACAGTCAGCACTTGATCCGCAAGGCGCGCTAACAATGTTATCGCGGGGCGATACCGTTGGTGCTGCGCTGTCTATTTTCAAAGGCATTCTGAATCGCGGCATTGCACAAGGGCAAATTACCGTGCCTGCAAGCTCACCGACCATTCTCGGTGCACCACCATCACCTTCGCTTCGCATTCCTCCCGGATATTTGAATAATGTTGTTCAGACTGACCCTATTTTTCTTTTACTTCCTACTAATCTTCGTACCGCTCTTGCAGGGGCACTCACGAGTTTTCCGACCGAGTTTCCCTTGCCGGATGGACGCAACATCGCAGCGATTCCCTTTGGTGTACCACAAGTAGAAATTGGTGGACTTGGTGGCAGCGAAGTTATGTTTCGTTACATTCCCAAACTTCGCTGGAACGATGTGATTGGTTCATTTGGATTTTGGGGCGTAGGCTTCAGACACTCTCTCTCGCAGTATCTCTTCGGACGTAATAATATCCTTGATATTTCAATCGCCGGTGCATATCAGGAAACATCCTTAAGCAATACTATTGGCGTAACTAATGCTGAATTCAACGCAAATGGACGCATCTCAAATATCGGATTACAAGTTGGAAAGCGCATTAGCAATAACTTTGGCATCATGGCATCGGTTGCGTATGATAACACAACAATTGATGTACTATATAAAACACAACTACCCCGACAAATGCAACAACAACTTGGCTTACTGTATTGGTATGACGACAACAACAATGGTCGATATGAAGATGATGAATGGCGCCCCAATCCTTCAGCAGGCTATCCGGGCGATACCAAACCTCAAGAGATACCCGTTAGTATCAGTACATCTGCGATGCGCTATACCATCGGTTCATATTTGAAATTGGGACATGTGATCCTTTCTGCTGATTACAATATGGGTCAGTTTAATCTATTTTCTGCGGGACTTGCCGTACAGTTTTGAAAAATACTCTGCCATACTTCACAAAACATTACGAGACATCGATATAATATGTCCGCATTTGCCCTTTTCCCTTGAGAGACATAAGCCCCCTATCCATGCAACGAATATCAGGACGATGTACTTTAAGATAGTCAGCAATCGGTTCCGAAATATGAATAGTACTCGGCTTTCCTGATGATTCTAAACGAGATGCTGTATTGACCGTATCGCCCCATAAATCATAACTAAACTTTGTTTTGCCGATGACGCCGGCAACAACTGCCCCTGTGTGTACTCCAATACGTAGCTGTATAGGCGTATTCATCACTGCCGACGCATCATCAGTGGCTGTAATCATATCTCGCGCCATATCAATAATTGCATCAATATGATGTTCTTGTTGCCTCGGGACACCGGCTGCCGCCATGTAAGCATCACCAATAGTTTTAATTTTTTCAACATGATATCGTTCGGCAAGTTCATCAAACCGCAAGAACAAAGCATTCAAATGCTCAATAACGTCTTGAGGTGATACCGTTGATGCCCATGCCGTAAAACCAACAACATCGGCAAAAAGAACTGTTGTATGTTGATGGTAGTCTGCTAGTGTTGTTTGACTGTGAATATGCACTGTTACAACCTCCTGATCATGAGACAGGCGATCGCTTCCATCGTTAGTAAGCGACAACAGTTCACGGTATTTGAGCCGATCAGCAATCGTTGATGGCAGAATATTTGCCAGAAGAGCATCTGAGAGTCGCTTCTCACGTTCGGTAGCATCACGTTCTTCAGCGAGTAAGCGATTAGACTCTTGACTACGATGATATGCTCGCCATAGTACTACGATAAGAGCAAACGTAGAAAGTAATGCAAAGCCACCAATAATTACCACCATACGACCAGTTTCTCGCTGAGCTACAAGTACATCAATTTGTAATTGTTGTGTCTCAATTTCGCGACGCACTTGTGCTAAAGCTAAACGTCGTACTAGTCCTGAACTTTCCACTGAGTCCCGTAAGGAAAGGAATTTCTGTGTATATGTAAGTGCATCGCGAAAATTATCTTGATTCTCTGCAATGCTTGCCATGAGTTTATATGCTTGCAACAGTGCGTCTTGATTAGGTGTAGTAGCCAAAAGCCGAAAAACTTCTTCAACATGGAAACGTGCTAATGCATACTGCCTCATTGCACAGTACGTAACGGCAATATCATTATGAATGACAGCGATGGGTAATGTTTGACCAAGTGTGCGCGTGAGAACCAATGATTCCTCAAGATACGACAAACCGGCATGGTGAAGACCGCTTGCACTCAACACACGTCCTACCACAGAGAGCGATACTGCTATCCGTGTTTTGTCCTGTAAACTCTCACGCAATGCCAATGATGCCTTTGCGTAATACACAGCACTATCGTGCTGCTCTAATGCAGAATATGCCTCCGCAATACGGTGATAGACATACCCCAAACCCGATGTATCACTTCGCAAAAGGAAATAAGGGAGAGCACGTTGCGAATATGCCAATGCTTCTTGATAATTCCGCTGTGTCCAAAACATTTCACCGATATTATTCAACGCATACCCAATTTCTCGATCATAATGAATACTATCTGCCAAGTGTAAAGCATGAAAAAATTGTTCACTCGCCGATGAGTTATCACCTGCATATCGATAAATAGTTCCGATAACATTATGAGTATTTGCCTCACGGTGTTTATCTCGCATTTTTTCTACGATGCTTAAAGCTTGCAAGCCATATCCGAGTGCTTTACGTTGATCGCTTTTGCGTAATTCCCATGATAAATCACGTAACACCTGCCAACGCAGAGTATCTTGTAATGACCCCGAAACCGGCGGTAAAGACTGCAGTGCTACCTCCAGTGCTGATATTTTTTCTTGCCCGCCATTTTGTGCACGCAGTATGAGTGGAAGCAACATCAGTGGCAGCAGAAATAAGAAGGCAGTCATGATCCACCGACGACGAAACATATATTTCATAGATTGTTCTCACAAGAAATACAAAAAACTTTTTGTCATACTTACCAACATCAACTTCATCGTTTCTATCTAAAATTGACTATAGTTAATGGCATACAGTGATCTCATACACAGCGCGGAAGCACGTGCATAACATTCTTTTAATTAAAGATTGTAGCCAAATAAGAATTATGAGCTGTGGTAGAATCTAACCAATCTCTTGTAAAAAAATAGCGTAGATGATAGAGTATACGCCTACTTTTTATCATTGAAATGGTTTAAGGTTTCTTGG
>DHLT01000066.1:0-819 GCA_002405405.1 Ignavibacteria bacterium UBA4661
TTTGTCCTCACTGCGGTGATAATCGCCGATTGCAGTATAGTAGAGGGTTGCTTGGGGCAGGGTGGGAGTACTTGGTATTGGTGGTTGAGTATTCTACGTTGCGAATCAAGGAGCAGGCGAACAATGCCAATCATTTTTTCTTTGTCTACGGGATTGGATTCTGCTATCAAAATCGTGAGTGTGGTCAGTGTAGCAGGGTTGATTTTCTCTCGGAAATCATATCCTGCTTTTTGCAAAGGCCAAATAAAAGCAAATGCACCACTGCGTTTGTTGCCATCATTGAAAGGATAATTCTTGATGATAAAGTAGAGCAAATGTGCCGCTTTGTCTTCTATGGTTGGATATGCAGACTCGCCAAAGACCGATTGGAAAACATTGCCAAAGATTCCCTCCAAACTTCCCACATTCTTTTCTTGAGCAAAGAGTTCAGTTGCCTCACTTTGTGCGATAAGTTCTGCTTTCAGGGTTTGTAGATCTTCTTGTAATTGTCGTCCATTGAGTTGTATTTCTTCGAGTGTGCCATCAGTAGGAAATTCATTCTTGTCGTAACTACCCAAAGAAAACCATGTATCGGAAAAAGACTGCACAAGCGATAAAATATCTTTTGCTTCTACCTGTTGATGTGCTTGCGTGAGTATTTTCAGGTCATCAAGTGTGCGGAGGAATTGAGCTTTGTTTTCTTCCATACGCTTTACATTGAGTGCAAAGCCCTGCACCAAATACTCTTTCAGGCGTTGGGTAGCCCATTGACGAAATTGCACACCGCGTTGCGATTTGACTCTATAGCCAACAGAGATAATGACATCAAGGTTGTAGTCA
>DHLT01000066.1:1004-2773 GCA_002405405.1 Ignavibacteria bacterium UBA4661
GCCTGTGCAGTTGTCGCAAAATTTGCGACAACTGCACTTTTCTCAAGTTCACCATCATCAAAAATGTTGTTGATATGTTTTCCTATTGTTTTAACATCTCTATCAAACAATACCGAGAGCTGTTGCCGATTCAGCCATACTGTTTCATTCTCTAATGTAACAGCAATCATAACTTGGTTATCGCTCGATGTGTAGATTTCTATGCTATGTTCCATGCTCAATACCTCTTGATTATCTTTGTGTTGGTTATGCTGGTATTCAATGCTGTATAAGTCATAAATATGCTATTGCTCAATTCTCTTCCGGCTTCTTCACCAAGAGTGTAATTGCTATCGGTGTGCGACTGCCACTGCCGAAAACATTGCCTGCTTCTTTTTGTCGTAATTCACCACTTGTACGAGCATTCCCACGCAGATTAAAGACATAGATAGCCGAGAATTCTTCTTGCAATGTTTTGCGGAAACCGTCCTGTGCATTACAATCAATCCATGCACCATTCGAGACAAAACAAATGATACCGCCATCCTTGCCTAAGCGGTCAGTACTCCATCGAAATGCTTTGATATACGAATCATACAAGGAGTTTTTATTCGTTGCATTAGTCGCTTGTGCATAGGTATTGGCGATGCGTTGGTCGAGCTGTGGATACTTTTGATTTTGGGCATTATCATTGGCAGATTTTTGCCCTACTGAGTATGGTGGATTGCCGATAATGACACGGAGCGGGGCTGTCTTTTGATTGATAACGCGCTCTGAGTTTTGAGGTAACATTTCAGAAGAAAGTTGCTCGGTCGCTTCGGTTTCACCCAGCTGAAAAGTATCGGTCAGAACAATACCCTCGAATGGTGTATAGCGTGCTTTGCCGATGCCATCATCGGGGTCGGGTGTTTGGTCATGATAGGCATTCTCGATATTGATAGCGGCAATGTAGTATGCCAAGAGAACGATTTCGTTGGCATGGAGTTCGTGCTTGTACTTGCGCTCCAAATCTTCAAGTTTGATAAGTCCGCTTTGGAGCAAGCGCACGATGAATGTTCCTGTGCCGGTAAAAGGATCAAGGATATGGATATTTTCATCGGAGATACTTCTGCCGAACTCTTTGTGCAGAATATCATTGACTGAATGAATGATAAAGTCCACTACTTCGACAGGGGTATAGACAATACCAAGTTGCTCCACCATTTTGGGGAATGCTGTTTTGAAGAACTTATCGTACAGCTCGATGATGATCCGTTGTTTGCCTTCGGCATTATCAATTCCTGCGGCACGCATTTTTACGGACTCATAGAATTTATTCAGCGATTCGGCATCTTTCTCCATAGACTGCTCTTCAAGCAAATCGAGCATGGCTTGCATCGAGCGCGATACAGCATTATGCGCCACAAACGAATAGCCCTCGAAGAGTGCATCAAAGACGGGCTTGGTGATAAGATGTTGTGAAAGCATCTCGATGGCATCTTGCTCATCAATACTTGGATTGATATTCTTACGCAAGCCATCTAAAAATCCCTCGAATGCGCTGGCATGTTTGCCTTTGTCTTGAATCAATCGTTTGATACGTGCTACATGACGCTCGGCAATATCGGCGACATTTTTTGCCCATTGTTCCCAATAACGTTTATCACCGACTTTCTCCACCATACGCGCATAGATAAGCCCTTTGAGTTGCTCAAACTGCATGACGAGTTGGTTTTGTATGGTCTGCGCTGTATAAGCGGTTTCGGGTTCGCGTACTGCTTGTGGTGCGCCACCAGCATCGAAAGTCAGCA
>DHLT01000066.1:2844-5148 GCA_002405405.1 Ignavibacteria bacterium UBA4661
GTTTCGGGTTCGCGTACTGCTTGTGGTGCGCCACCATCATCGAAAGTATATTCGGGCGTACCAATGAGGATATTGGTGGGCTTGTGGATATTGAGTTCGATTTTATTGACGGTTGCATTAAAGCGATCATCATGAGCGCGGAGAGCGTTAAGCACTGTCCAGACAACTTTAAATCGTTCGTTATCATTGAGAGCATCTTCGGGTTTGGTATCGCTTGGCACCACCACCGGAATAATGATGTAACCATATTTTTTGTTCGGAGCGCGACGCATAACACGACCGACAGATTGCACGACATCAATTTGCGAATTGCGGGGCGAAAGAAACATCACGGCATCGAGCGAGGGTACATCAACACCTTCGCTCAGACAGCGAACATTGGTCAAGACACGGCAATCATTGGTATCGCCGGATTCTTTGAGCCATGACAGTAATTCTTCGCGTTTGGATGTATCCATTGTGCCATCGATATGCTGTGCATGAACACGCACCATACTGTCCTGCCCTTCGAGCGGAAGCGAATGAATGTAATCTTTGCCAATCTGATTGAATGCTTCTGATATTTTTTTACTGTCTTGAATACGGGGGCAGAATGCCACAGCACGACGCATGAGATCGGGATCGGTTTCGCGGAGATTGCTGTGGTCGCCAAGCATTTTCTTCGAGAGTGCACTGATACAACCGATGAGCTTTGAGGCATCATCGGTATTGACTTCATTGTCAGCATCAGAAATCATGCGGAGAATAGCGGGTGGTACGTCCTTATCGCTCAGCGTAAGCACAAGTACTTTGTAATCCGTGAGCAGACCTTTTTGTACTGCCTCACCAAAACCAATGCGGTAGATTTCTTCGCCATAGAGAGTGGTATCATCCATCGAACATAATTCCGCATCATACTGTGCGGCTTTACTTTTTGCATCAGAGCCATACAGACGTGGTGTTGCCGTCATGTAGAGTCGGCGTTTCGATTGCAAGTATGAGCCGTCATGAACTTTCACAAAAGCAGATTCATCTTCACCACTGAGTGTTACGCCTGTGGTGCGATGTGCTTCATCGCAAATGATGAGATCGAAGATAGCCGTAGGGTCTGATTTCAATAATTCTTGCTGTGTTTGGGCAATGACTTCGATAGATTGATAGGTCGAGAATACAACGGTCATACCTTGATTGGCAGACTGTCGAAATGTTTGCAGTTGGCGTATGATACTCGGTACATTAGTCGAGGCAGGAGCGGCTAAATCCACAACGCTTTGTGTGAGTACATCTTCTTGATTATTTGATTTCGCTTTCTTGGCTTTGCTTGCTTCTGCATCGGAACAGATACACACGGCATTCATAGGTTCTTTCGATTGATAGCACCATTCTTGGAGCGATTGATTGATAAGTGCAATCGAGGGAACAAGAAAAAGCACAAAACCGCGATGATTGGTTTCATGCTCGGCAATCTTGAGCGACGTAATAGTTTTGCCTGTACCACAAGCCATGATGAGCTTGCCACGTTCATGCGATTGGAAGTATGTATGGCATGAGCGCACTACCTCAAGGACATGGGGGAAAATTGGTTTTTTGTCTTTTCGTGCTGACATACCCGAAATACCATCGGCAATCTTCTGCCAATCAACCTGTGCTTGTTCTAAATCATAGAGATGAATACGGGTAACAGCGGGCTGTTGATTCTTGATAGACTCTTCGGCATTGCTTGACCATTTGGAGGTGGTAGAAACCCATAACCGCCGTGCAAAGGACTGTTCACGGAAATAGTCATCACGAAAGGTACGGCTTGAAGTAGCAAGAAAGGTATCAACATCGGGTTTGTCAATCTGTGTTTGCTCTGCATAGAATTTACACTGCACCGCCCAATAGTCGCCTGAGATCGTCTTTGCGACAAGATCAATGCCTGTATCCTGTCCGCCTAACTCCTTGCGAAAAGGAAATTCATTCCACAGCCATACTGTTACAAGTTGTGGTGCATAGGTTGGATCGGTAAGAAGAAATGCCTGTATGAGGCGTTCAAAGCGTTGCCCTTTATTTGCTTCGGAAAATGCTGTTGTACGGTACTCTTGTATAATGCGTTGAAATGGAGTCATGAGTGTGCAGTTTTTTTAGGGGAAGAGGAGACGATACGGTTGAGTATTTATCGAATAAAAAAGTTACTGCATTTTTTCATTGCTCACAACTGAACTTCTGTTGAAGCTGGGTTATGGGGCAGTGCCTTGTATTCTTATCAATCATTTTGCAAGAGATCATTCAGTGAGAAAAAATAAAGCGTTACCCGCACACTTAATGCTGGTAACGCTTATATGG
>DHLT01000318.1:0-329 GCA_002405405.1 Ignavibacteria bacterium UBA4661
TACAGTGTCTGATCCGGTGTCCGATGATGCAGAGGGGTGTGTCTGATTATCGGACATGATGCAAGAAATACCACGGAGAAAAAAATTCAGGTAAGCATAGGATACTGCCTCAACGCAAGGTTTTATGCGGTGTGCAGGGGAGAAAGTCGTGATCGTAAAAAGTTGGCACGAATTATTATACATGGTTTGGAACAACACAACATGCCATGGCGATTGTTGGTTGTTGGTTGTTGTTTTGTTGCTCATGTGAGCATTGGGTGATGGGTTTGTGCCAGCATTGAATTTCTTTATGTCTTCCACCGGTTTTTTGTTCCATTCATTCTTTTGTT
>DHLT01000318.1:509-7430 GCA_002405405.1 Ignavibacteria bacterium UBA4661
CATTCTTTTGTACCATTCTTCTCTCCACTTCTTTTTTCAGTTTTCTTTTTGAGCGTATCGAAAAACAGCGACTTCTTTGTACGGCAGAGATTTGTACGACACAGACGGATCGGTACTATCGTTGGTAACCATAGAGCATGCAGGGTAGAATAAGCATCAGGAGGAATGCTTTATACTGTGTCCAAAATCATCGGACAGCTCGAAAGTAATTTTGTATAACGATATGATGCAGACCGCGAAGATCATCGTGCGCATATCATGTTCTATCGGGCAATGCTCAGATAGGTGTCCAAAATCATCGGACAGCAAGAGAATAATTTTGCAGAACGATATGATGAAAGGACATGATGATACTTCATCGGTCGGTGCATAACACCATATAATTATTTCTGTTTTTCTTTATTCTTTCTCAAGGAGAGTTTCGATGACGCGGACAGCACGCAAGCCCCGTATCCCCGGTAAAGATCGGTTTGTCTATAGCACAAGTGATATGCACAATGTGCAAGCAGATGGCACCGCACTGTATGGTAGTATTCATCGCACAACGCAAGCCGCAGAGCACCGTCAGCGCCTTGCCCCAAAAGGAACGGTGGCAGATGATATTCGCATTGTTCAAGAACGGTATGGGGAAGTGGTTCCACATGCTTCCACGCTGTTTCGATCGTCATTATAATTGATCGCCGTTGATGTCGGTTTGTCCTTGCAGAAGGATGGTATTGGTTGAGTTCGTTCATGCATCGTACCACGTCAGGATCCGGATCCTTTGTACTCACAGTTTGAGCGATGTTGTTTGAATCATAGAGAATGTTGTACCGAATGTCTTTGCAAGAAGTCTTCGGATCGTCTTCACCCTGACGGTGTGCAGTCAGTGTTTCTCTTGCCTGTTTTGCTTGCGTGTTCGTCGTTTTGCTTTCCTGTTTTCCGTTTCGGTTATTTCTTTTTTTACTCTGCGCGGTACTGAAAATCTCTGTACCGACAGGATTCTTTGTCTTGTTTTTTCATTCTTTGAAGGATTCCTCATGAAAACATCCATGATCTCCGCACCCTATGCTCAACAGCATTCTTCGCAATTGATTGTGTTCATCATTATGGCACTGGTATGTGCAGTCCCGTTTCATCATTTCGTGTTGCTACCGGGTGCACAATCGCTCTTATTATCGTCCTTGTTTCATCATAGCGATCTTGCAACGCTTACAGCTTCAATGGCGAGTAAAAGTGCACCCATGGGCGTTGATTTTTCCAATGCTTTTGCATGGAAACTACGCACACCGCTTTTGAGTGCCACCGGGGAAGATATCATCATACATGCCCATTTGGTGTTAGGTATTATCTCGCTTTTTGTTGGCAGTATCGTCAGCTTTTGCGTGTCCGGATTTCTCTCGCCGACAACAGGATTCATTGCCGGGCACTATGAAACCTTGCATGCACACTTCCAAGAGGTACCCAAAGAGGGCGTTTCCGGATTCAGTAAAATCAGCTTTTTTATGCGGCGGTATTTCTCATCGCGGTATAGCAATGATGTGAATGGAATTGCCTATATGGGAGCCGCATTGCTCATTGTGATTATTGGTTTGCGCGGCTTGAAGATTATCCCTTCACTTCAGCCAACACCGGTCATTTTTGCCATCAGTTTGGAGTTTTGTTTGCTCATGATTTTGGGGTTGACGATGTACTTCACGCCGGAAGACAATGAGGATTTACAGCGTGGTTCTCATGCGACGCATCCTCATGCATCATCGCAGGGCATTGCACCACAGTATCCGCCGATCATCACTCTGCCGGAAGGAACTGTGCTGGTCAATGAAAAAGAGAAACTCCATGTTCCACATGAATTGATACGCGAAGTCATGATGGACATCATGCGTGAAAGCATGGAATCAACGAAGACCGTTATGGGGAATGGCATAGGGCACATGGGGAATGGCATAGGGCAGTCGGGCAAGCATTGACGGCAATGCCGAGCGTGATCAAGGGTGGAAAGCAGGAAGAACAAAGTTTTTCACCCTTGATCCGAGTGCCACCACAACACGAACAACAGAACTTTTTTCTATCATTTTCATACAGAGGATTTATCATGGCACAGTCATCAGCATCATCGAAGGTGTACTTCGTTTTGTATCTCGCCGTTCTTCTCGAACTCTTGATCGTTATTGTTGAACGCGACGAAGCAGAAGAACTGTTTTTTAAACGCCAAAAAGAACTGGAAGAACAAGTGGCAACGCTTCTTGTATTTATGAACCCAAGTGCAGTTTCAGAGCCGATCAATGTGAGTCAGCAAGGACTGATCGTTTTTGACGAACAGCAACCGGATGCCAATGACTACAAGCGAACCTATACGGTCAATGTTGCCGTGAATAATCCGACTGCGTCGCAGGATCTTGCTGAAAAAATCATGCGGGGGAATGTGCGCGATATGCAGTATTACTTGCTGACATATCGTGCCGTCGGTGAGCGCGATGAAGATGTCGCGGCAGAGTGGCAGAGGATTGGAACGCGGAATGCTTTGCGGCAATTGGCACAAGCAGGTGCAGGAAACCAGCAGACGATCGTTCTTCGTGATACTCTGGGAAAAGCGACGGGGTGGACCTTGCGTGCACATCGGCGATTGCAACTCGATGAAGCCGGAATGCAGGCGGCACAAAATTGGCAGAATCCGCTGTACAGTTTGAGCGCACCGTATGGTGATGCAGGCTTGTACGCACCCAAAGGAGTTCCTGCCTTTTTCTATGCACCGGAACAATCGGACACCAAAGATTTTCGTCGGCGTGCGTTTGCTGTGCAATTTCAGCCGAATCGGAGTGATGTTCCGTTGGACAATGGTATCGGAACATCGGCACTGCATTGCAAACTGCTTTTTGCCTCATGGTCGGATAATGTCATCGGGGTGAGTGCTGAGGGTGTGCACGATCAACAAGGGGGAACGAGTGGTAGTCTTGTTGATAATGATCGTACCGTGAATGTCGGTGGGATGCCTATTCGTTTGGGTCTTCTTCGCACGATGCAGGCAAGCAGTTATGAAGACTGCAAGCAGTATGGCGTTCCGAGTCCCGAAGAAGCCGGAACAATGACCGTGGAAGCCTTTGACCAGATCATGCAGACAGCGCAGAATCGTGTAGAAGAGGAGAAGCATAAGAATGGAGCAATGCGTGTGGTTCAGGCAGGTGGCATCCAGCCGAATGACCAAGAGCCGAAACAACTGCGTGCCGTAAAACTGTATGGGTATATCACGAAACTCATGACACCGAGTTTTTCACGGAGCTTTGAGCAGAATCGCGGAATTACTGCGATTGATGTGAAGGTCTTACGGAAGAACTCTGCTAAACCAACCTTGGATGTGTATGCCACGATGGTCGGTGGATTTAGCGGCAATGGCGTGAATGCAGTCTTTGAGGGTGGATCGAGTACCGACATCAAAAAACTGCGGACGATAGTGAAGACTGCACAGGGCAGTGTCGTTGCCGGAGCAACCGTGGAGTTGTTCCCCATGAATACAGCGGTTGCCAGTGCCGATCCCAAAGCGGGCATGTCACGTTCCGTAGCGGGAACACAATGGTATGGTGCGATCCGCAATCTCTCCGCAGGGAACTATGTGGTGGAAGTATCAGATGGAGTGAATACCGACCAAACGGAGTTGAAAATCTTCGAGCCAAGTGCTGAAGCTCAACGACCATTGACATCATGGTATGTTGGCGGTAAAGTAACATCGGTACGCTTGAATACACCGGATGGCACTGTTATTCCTGAAAATCAATTTTTCACGATTGTGGACATGCCGAATCAGGCACCGATGGCACAGAATGGGAGAACCTTGAATGTGGCTTGTATTCCAGCCAAAGCGATGGGCAAGGCGAAAGTTCGCTTAGTGTGGACACAGCCCCACACCGCACAGGAAATGACCTTGAAAGAGTGGGATGTGAATGTGCAGAAGGAAGAGCCCTTTATTGCCTCGCAGAATGTAACGGTCAGCAATACGAGTTGGCAGGGAGTGGATGATGATCGTCGGTATATCATGGAGATCCGAGTACAAGTTGCCGACATCCGTACGGATGCTGATTGTGCAACGAACAAGGTGATTTCATCGCCGGTCGATGTACGTTTCTCGAATGTACAGATTGGTTCCTTACGCGGACGCATTGTCAACCAAGGAGTTGTTCCCGGTTCCGGGGGTGGTGGTGTTACTACACATCAGGTAAAAATAGAGTTCCAAGGTGAGCGGTTTGAGGCACGGGATCGCAGTAAGCCGATCGCCTTGACGCTGATGGCGCAAGCACCGAATGGTGTGAGTAAGACCTATACGATACCGGTGAGTGTTCGATAGCAGACCGTAAGCTTCATTCACAACCGTGAATGTACAGAATATCGCAGTGCGGTGAGCAAAGACGAGATGCTGTAGCACCCATGAGGTGCACAAGAACCGTAGCAGATCATTGTTTTTTGCTCCCGCCCACTGCGGTGTGCCATGATAATGCAGTCGAACCAAGAGGCACGAAGATGTTCGTCGAGTTGCAGGTGTCCGTTTCTACCGTTCGGACACGTAGCACAGGTAATCATGTTCATCGACGGTAGCAACCACTTTGTATGGAGACCATCATGCGACATTCCTATCGACATCGGAGTTCCGGTTTTCGGAAGATTATCAGCATCGGCGCAGAGGACTGATAGCATTTCTTGTGGTGAAGCACCTGCTTCTGCCCTTGATGATGGAGAGTTTGCAGTGAAGAGGAGAAGGAGCAGAGTGTCCAATTTCTTCGGACACATTGATTTTAGGTTGCATTCACAGCGTCAATGTTTTCTTCATTGTTTTCACATCATTTTTTCACATAACGGAGAGTATCCATGGAACGCCAAGCACGTATGTCGAACAATGCACAGCGCACAGCACATCAATCAGGCAAACAGAGTCCGTCAGCAAAACAGATTGAAGCAACCTGTGTGCATTGCGGTAAGCAATTTTCGGCACCGAAACCGTACAGCAAGTATTGTTCATTGACCTGCACCTATGCTGATCGAAGAGGCAAATCACGATTTCGAGATAAAACATCGGTGCAACGTGATAGCGAACGACGAATTGTGCGCAAGCAGAAAGCTTTTGAAAGCATGGAAGCAGTGCGTATGACGAAACGCGATGTTGCCACTGCTCTGCGCCGATGCGGTCTCTTTTCCGGCAGTGATGGTGCAGTGGTTCGTGAAGTGTAGTGGTCATGCACTCTGTATGGCAAGGCAGTCGAACAGTCATTCTTCCTCATCTTTTTTATCATGTTTCTCGGAATATTTTTCATGGGACTTGCACACATACTCAAACTTGGCTCAGTGGTAGCCGGAAGCATTGTATTCTTCTGTGGAACGGATGTCGGTTCCGATGTCTATCATGTACTGCGTGGTACATTGGAAGACAGTGAGATTTTCCATGAAGCAAAGTCAACTGTGAGTTCGCTGGTGAAGCATGTTCGCGCGACACCATCACATGCACGGAATGGTTATGACGATGTGCGCCGTTCGGGGAAACAGCAAATTGAACCGAAGCAGGACGAGCAAAGTAAGGCGATGGATGCTCTACCTTTGCCGAAATCGGTTCTTATGAAGAGCATCCGTGTGGATAGTATCGATGCACATGCTCTTCACGCACCGGTATATGATGACATGGAAGAATTAGTCCTGTACTTAGTTGCCCCAGCACAGAATGACGCAGAAAAAGTGCGTTCCATTTTCCGCTGGATTACTGCCAATATCAGGTATGACTATGAGACCTATAAGCGTAGTGGATATCCTGTCGTGGATGCTTCGAGTGTGTTTGAATTTCGGAAGACCATGTGTTCGGGATATGCCAATCTGCTTCAAGAGATGCTTCGTATTGCACACATTCCGTCGAAGAAAGTATCGGGTATCGCCATGAGTTCTGTTCAGCGCATCGAAGCAATGGCAACCGATGCTGACACGATACCGACCGAAAGCAATCATGCATGGAATATCGTGCGTATTGAAGGGCATTGGTATGCTCTTGATGCAACATGGTCTGCAGGACATGTTCTTATGGGGGAAGAGAGGTGGACGCAACAGTACAATGATACATACTTCTGTACGGATCCGAAACTGCTGATTACAACGCATTTTCCGATACAGCCATCGGGGCGTGCAGGACAACTTCTCCAAGAGCCAATATCCTATACGGCATTTGCTGAACGCCGATACCAATAATCAGGACATATACTGCTGTCCAAAATCATCGGACAGCTCAACTGTATGTTTGTATCACAATAACAATGAAGGAAGAGTAGGCGATGCAGGATGCACATGCATGAGGATATTATCAACCATCTTTCAATTTTTTTACGGACAATCTATAAGGAGTACAGACCATGCAAGCAGGACAATTCAAGAACGACACTTTGTCGCAGGATAGCACAGTAGGAACGAAACCGGCAACAGCAACTGCACAAGCGGTAACAGACACAACCCCGGAAACGGATTCTATGAAGTCTATAGGAGCAGAGACTATACCGCACTATGATGTGTATAACCTCATTATTCTAGATGAGAGCGGTTCGATGGAGAGTATTAAGCAATCTATTATTACGGGTTTTAATCTGCAAGTTCAGGGCATCCAATCAGCCGGAGCAAAGGTACAGAATCAAGATCATTATGTTTCGTTAGTGGCGTTTAATGGCAATGGCATACGAACGATTCTTGATCGAATGCCGGTTGAAGACTTGGAGGAACTGAATACGAGAACCTACAGTCCGCAAGCAAACACGCCTTTGTACGATGCCATTTGTCTTTCGACAAAGCATTTGCACAAAGCCATTCAGAAACGAAAGTCAGTGCAGGTGATCGTGAACATCTTTACTGATGGGGAAGAGAATGCTTCTCAACAGTATTCGGGTGTTCAAACAACTCAGTGGATTCAGCAACTCAAAGAGGAAG
>DHLT01000318.1:7609-7956 GCA_002405405.1 Ignavibacteria bacterium UBA4661
ATTGAGAATGTCATGCGTTTTGAAGCCAACGAAGAAAGCGTCCGTGAGACATTTGATCGAGAGATTTACGCTAAAGAGCGTTTTGTCCGGGGATTAGCTTCCAATCAAGACAGAGCGTCGTTAAAAAAATACTATTAACCGTAAGGAAGGATGATGCTCGCCCTGCATGTCTTGTTGCCAACCTCGGCGAGGCGAGCATCTCCTTCTTGATGATTACTATTCATGTTGATGTCTTTACTCTTTTTTTCGTCTTCACATTCTCAACAGGAACAACCATGATTCGTCTTCGACACACAAGTATCATCATCGCCAGTATCCTTCTTCTGTATCCCGGAGCGATGCTTGTA
>DHLT01000049.1 GCA_002405405.1 Ignavibacteria bacterium UBA4661
CATGAATACACGCATCGAAAAAGATACTATGGGCGAAATCGCCGTTCCGAATGACATGTACTATGGCGCGCAAACGGCTCGCTCGCTCATTCACTTTGCTATTGGCGAAGAAAAGATGCCCCGCGAAGTCATTCGCTCGATGGCTATTCTTAAAAAAGCAGCAGCGATGGTCAATACCGATCTCGGTTTGTTGTCTGCCGATAAACGTGACTTGATCGTACAGGCTGCGGACGAAGTTATTGCCGGCAAACTTTATGAGCATTTCCCATTGTCAGTATGGCAAACAGGATCGGGTACACAAACCAATATGAATGTGAATGAAGTAATTTCTAACCGTGCGATTGAAATTGCCGGTGGCGTGATGGGAAGCAAAAAACCAATTCATCCTAATGATGATGTCAATAAAGCACAAAGCTCAAATGATACCTACCCTACAGCGATGCACATTGCGGCAGCAACTGTGTTAGTACGCGATGTCATGCCTGCTGTCACAAAACTCCGCGACACCTTGCAGAAGAAATCAGAAGAATTTGCAGATATCATCAAAACCGGACGGACACATTTGATGGATGCGACACCCCTGACGCTCGGACAAGAATTTTCCGGGTATGTACATCAACTTACAATGAACATACGCCGTATTGAAGCAGTTCTTCCCGGTTTGTATGAACTTGCCTTGGGTGGTACGGCTGTAGGAACGGGCTTAAATACTCACCCGGAATTTGCCGTTCAATCTGCGGCAAAAATTGCCGAGTTGACGGGATTACCATTCGTAACAGCTCCAAATAAATTTGAATCGCTTGCGGCACATGATGCTCTGGTCTTTGCTCATGGTGCTTTGAAAACACTCGCTGCCTCACTCATGAAAATTGCGAATGATATTCGCTGGATGGCATCGTGTCCGCGTTGCGGCTTGGGGGAATTGTCGATTCCTGAAAACGAACCCGGTTCGTCAATCATGCCCGGTAAGGTGAACCCAACACAATCGGAAGCAATGACGATGGTTGCCGCTCAAGTTATGGGCAATGATGTGGCGATCAATATCGGTGGCGCATCGGGTAATTTCGAATTGAATGTTTTCAAACCTGTGATGATTTATAACTTTCTCCAAAGTGCACGTTTGCTGACAGATACCTGCATTATGTTTGAAGAACACTGTGCTCATGGCATCGAAGCAAATCATGGTAATTTGAAAAAGTACATGCAGAATTCTCTTATGTTGGTTACGGCATTAAATCCACATATCGGCTATGACAACGCCGCAAAAATTGCGAAGACAGCACATAAAAATGGCACTACACTTCGTGAAGAAGCAATCAATTCCGGATTGCTAACAGGAGAGAAGTTTGACGAGGTCGTGCGCCCCGAGCAAATGATCGCTCCGGGTATGGAATAGTCATTAGGGTGAAAAATTTTGCTTGGATACGTTGTATCACGAGCCCGATACAGTTGTGTCGGGCTTTGTTTTTATGTCAGCGTTGTTGAAAAAAGGAAGGATTGCTTTATACTTTTCGGAATCAAGTTTTATTGTCTATTTTTCATACGACCTTTCATTGTGTAGCGTGATTTCAATAAACCTTGAAGATGTGTACCGAAGATGATGTACATCCCACGTAGCTGTTGCTCGCCGTAATTCGCTTGGCATTTCCTCTTCTTATCTTCATTGTAGTATCATGATGGACATTCTTTTTTATGGTGTGGTAGCCCTTCTCTCAGCACTAGGCGGATTTGCTGTAGCAAATAACCGTTACAAAACGATGGTGCATTCGTTGCAGGAGTTTCTTGGTTCTATGGGCGATACCCTGCGTGACGTTGTGAATTCTTCATCGCGGCAGTCCGGTAAAGGGTTGTCTTTGCACCTGCAATTACCTGATGTGCCAATGCATATTCCCGCAGAAGTTCGTATCGCAGTCGAACAATTATCGTCATCGCTATCAGGATATTCAACTGCATTTCTTGCTCATAGGACTCAATTGGCAAACACGGAACAAGAACTTCGCGTATTGCGTGAGGAGTATGAAGCATTGGAAGAAGATTACCAAGATGTAGTGCAGCACTTTGAGCAAGCACAAAAACAATTCGACCAAGCCAAACAAATCTGGGAAACCGAGCAGGAAAGAACTCGCCAGCGAGTCGAGAGTGATCAACGAAAATTACACGAAGAACTACAGCAATTGCAGCAAGCGCATACACACACACAGGGGCGTTTGCATTCAGCTGAGCAAGAGCGTGCTCATGTGCTACAAACAGTAGAGAATATGCAGAAAGACTTATCGATACTCCACGATACACATACGGCAACCGTAGCGCAGTATAATGAAGCACAGTCCGCACTGCTACACACTACACAATTGCTTGAAGAGCAACAAGTATTGGTTGCTCAACAGAAAAAACGCTATGAGGCAGAAGAGTTACGTTTGCGTCAAGAGTCCGGCTATAACGAGGGAAAAATTCGACAACTACAAGGTGATCTATTGTCGGCAAAACAGTCGCTACATAGTATGCGTGAGCAGAATATACTTGCTACAACACGCATGAAAACAATGGAAGAGGATGTTCGCTTCCTTCGTGCTGAAGTTCTCCGATTACAAGAATTACATCATGAAGTCCTTGTCGATAATGACGACCTTAGTACGCAGATTATGGATCAGGCAGAAAAAACTATTGCCGAGCTTCGCCAAAAGGAGCGCGATGCCAATGATTTTGCACGAGTATTGAATTCTGCTATCGAGCAATTGACGAATAAAAATAAAGAGCTGCAATCGACCATTGAGTCCTTGCGCATGGAACAAGCACGACAAAGTATAACGAGGCACTCCGAAGAGGAAATGACGACCAATGAACTGGCAGCCCTGCGTGTTGAACGCGATCAACTTAAAAGTGCCAAAGAGGAAGTTGATAAACTCTTCAAGCAATTGCTGAATAAACTTGCGCAGTATGAAGCTAATGGTGTGCCTGAGCAGATTTCCAATCTCGAATCTGATAGAGTATTATCGCATCATAGTGCAATTGATGCACTGGGAAATATCACTGATGTGATTAAGCGAGATAAGCCCGTGGCATTAGTCGTTGATGATTCTACAAGTAATCAAAAAATTCTTGAGGGTATTCTGCATCGATGTGGATTTACACCAATTTTTGCGCGCACCGGTGAGGCAGGGTTAGCTATGGCTTTGGAGCATATCCCTGATTTGATTGTACAAGATTTAGTACTTCCCGATACTGATGGTTTTAAGCTGTGCGAGGAGTATAAAGCAAATCCTGCGACAGCAAAAATTCCGGTTATTTTTATCAGTTCACTTTCTGATACCGATGCCAAAGTGCGTGGATTTGAGTTAGGTGCTGTGGACTACATCACCAAACCATTTGAAGAGGCAGAGGTATCGGAGCGTGTGAAACTCCACTACCGTTTGCGGAAAATGGAAACCGAATTACGCCTTGCGATGCGCGATCTTGAAGCCGCTAACAATGAGGCAGAAGATTTATACAAAGCGAAATCAGTGTTTTTGGCAAATATGTCGCATGAGCTTCGCACACCACTCAATGCTATTCTTGGGTTTATTCAAATTCTCCAAAAAGATCCGAATATCACCGAGCAACAGCAACGCTATGTTGATACGATTTATTCCAGTGGTGCATTCTTGTTACAACTCATCAACGATTTGCTTGATCTGTCGAAACTCGAAGCCGGCAAAATGAGTCTTGAGTCGGAAGTGCTGGACTTGGGAAATCTTCTTGGTTCGATCAAAGAAATGTTTGCATTGCGCTGTGCAGAAAAAGAACTTACTCTAAGCTATACTATCGATGCTTCTGTGCCTCGCTCTATAATAACCGATATCAAACGACTCCGTCAGGTCTTTGTAAATATTGTAGGGAATGCCGTGAAATTTACATCCAAGGGCGGTATTACTATACACGCAACCGTTGTGGATTCAGGTTCCAAACCCCTGCTTGAATTATCGGTACACGATACGGGTCGTGGAATCCCATCGGAGCAGATAGTTTCGATTATGGAGCCATTCTCACAAGTACGAGGTATGAAAAATGATGGAACAGGGCTTGGGCTCTCACTCGTGCATCGTATTGTTGAATTACTGAATGGTTCACTTCGAGTCGAAAGTGAGCTTGATAAAGGCTCAATTTTCTACATAACACTCCCATTGGTGGTACCGGCGCACGCTGCTGCGCCGACGAAAATCGAAGAGCGAAAACGCTATGTTGGTATTGTGGGGAATCACCGTCCAAAAGTATTGATTGTTGATGATAGTCGTACCAATCGTTTGCTCCTGCGCGATATGCTTGTACCGATTGGGTTTCCATGCGTCGAAGCAGTTGATGGGCGCGATGCACTCAACAAATACGAAGAATACAATCCTGATATTGTTCTTATGGATCTTGCTATGCCGAATATGACCGGCGATGAAGCAATGAAGACCATTCGACAGAAAGAACAAAAGGCTGAACATTCTTCTGTCATGATAGCAATTACCGCTTCGATTATTCGCAGAGATATTCAACGACCCATCGATGAAGGATTTGATGCAGTACTGATGAAGCCATTTTTGATTGATGACCTCTTTGCTCTGATCGCACAGTTCGTCGGTATCGAATTTATCACACAGGTCATTCCATCTACACCACAAGTTACCAATTCAAACATACCCGATGATGTTTCCAACGCCGTTTTGAT
>DHLT01000255.1:0-8395 GCA_002405405.1 Ignavibacteria bacterium UBA4661
ATGCGTGTATTCATGAAAACAAAAAAGAAAAAGTGTAAGAAAACCAGAGAAGACAAATATTACAGAATATGATCTCTTGCAGAAGATGCTTCGTGAGAATGTCTTAAAACAATGCCTTGACAGCAGCGATAACATTGGCATGAACATCAGGATGAAAGGGACTTGGCACTAACTCGCCTCGTTCAGCAAGGGCAGAAATTGCTTTTGCCGCTTCGATTTTCATAGCAGACGTAATAGCATTTGCTTGTACATCCAATGCCGCCTTGAATAGTCCCGGAAATGCCAATGCATTATTGACGCTTTTACCGTCAGCGGCAAAAGCCGCACCGGCTTCGAGAGCGGCTTCAGGATAAATCTCCGGCACAGGATTCGATAAGGACAAAATGATTTGCCCTTTGCGAATCATTGCAGGCTGTATCAAGCCCACGACACCGGTTGTTGCCACAATAATATCTGCTGTTTGCATTGCCGTAGTCAGGTCAGTAATTTCTCCACCAATTTTTTGGAAATGTGCTTGTGCGGCAGGATTCGGATCCATACCAATCACACGAAAACCTTATTCTTTTAGAAGCTTTGCTATTGCACACCCAGCTGCGCCTAGACCAAGTTGCGCCACAATAGGCGTAGTATCAGCAATATCTCGCCCGGTGGCACGCAATGCCGACATAACAGCCGCAAGCAAAACAGTTGCCGTACCATGCTGATCATCGTGCATTACTGGTTTTTGCAATCGTGCGATAAGCTCATTTTCGATAGTAAAGCAATCCGGTGTGCGAATATCTTCGAGATGAATTCCACCAAATGTCGGTGCTATTTTTATCACTGTTTCGATGAACTCCTGTGGATCTTTGGTGTCAATCAAAATAGGTACTGCACTAATACCAACAAATTGATCGTACAACACGCCCTTACCCTCCATAACGGGCATTGAAGCAACCGGACCAATATCGCCCAACCCCAAGACTCGTGTTCCATTCGTAAAAATACCCACGGTGTTACCAATCGATGTGTACTTATTAGCACTGTCAGGTTGTGCCGCAATATGCTTGCAAACTCGCGCTACACCGGGTGTATAGATATATCGCAGATCAGCCAATGAACGAACTTCGTGCCTACGCCCCATGTGAATTTTACCGCCTTCATGACGCTCGAACACAGCATCACGGATTTCAAGAATTTCGACATCTGTGTGTTCCTTCACTGCTTTTTCGACTGTACCTAAGTGTTCCTGATCATGCACGATCACCGTTATTGACCGAAATGTATGGTTTTTACCGATGTGATGCGTTTGAATATCACCGATTGATGCCCCTTCGGCACCAATGACGGTCAAGAGCTGTCCAAGCTTACCCGGACGATTCGGTAGTTTCACTTTGAAAATTGTGTCATTTTCCGGCAAGCGCGGGCGCAACACTTGGGGTACACTATTCTTTGTTTCAACGGGCTGAGAAGGATTTTCCATCATAATTCAAGAATAAAAATCAAAAAAGTTGCTCATTATTTCAATGGCGTTTCGATACGAATTTGTACGATCCGCGAGTATCCACGACCTTCAGGGTGCGTGTTATCAAAAAGTAAAATACTATTACCCACAGCATCAACACTGATGCGCTCAGCAGCCAAAGCAAGTGATGATTGTGTCAGGAGCGTACGCACTTCTTGAGCACGCCGCTCGGCAAGAGCACGATTATATTCCAGAGAACCTTGGCGATCTGCATACGCTGAAATGACAATCGTTGATTCCGATGTAATCGAGCGTTTGATAATTGTTTCCATGATCGCTTGATTGGCATCGCTCAAGGATGACTTATCAAAATCGAAAAGAATTAATGAAAATTGATCGATTCGCTTGTCGCGCTCTTGACGAATACGTTTCGAGCGTAATGTGCGCTGCTGTACTGCCAAAGATGTCGAGGCGATTGTTTCCTCCCCCGTACTATCGGTAACAAAAAGTCGTGCTGTGATAGGTTCGGTTGTACGTACGGCAAAGCGTTTATCGGCACCTTGTTCCTGCAAGTTGATAATGCGTGGTGTAGGCGTACCAACACCACTAAATGCACCGACCGTAGAATCTGCCTGTACGGCATCCATGCGCCATGATGCAATACCACGACCGGAGCCGGACTGCGCTGTGGGAAGCAATTCAAGGCGTGGCGGCGTAATCGTGCGAATCGTATCCCGCTTAACTACCGGCGCAAGAATACGTGAATCAGAACTTGCAATCTCTACACGGCGATTCTCTTCTTGCCCGTCTTTTGTTGTGAGTGATGATGGATTTTGCGGAAGCAATTGCCATTCGACCGTAATACGTGCAGGATCAATTTTCCACACTTGCTCAAAATAATTTTTCACGGCATCTGCACGCTCTTTTGCCAATGCAAGATTGTTTGACACACTGCCTGGATTGCTTACAGTACCCGTAAGCGCAAGTGCTGCAGTCGAATGCTGTTGCAAGCGCGCACCAATGATATTAAGGAGTTCAGCATATACACCGAGCATTTGCGTAGGCACGGCACTTTCTTCGAACCGTGGAGGTTTCGGCGATGGGAAGCTGAGTTTCATTCTTGACTCATTCACATCAGAACGCCCTTCTTGAAAATACACATGCGGCAGAAGAGGAAAGTGCTCTTCACCCTCAAATTCTTCAACAATCACTGTAGGATTATCTTCACGCTGATTGTTTGGCTGAATGCCTACAACACGAATCTGTGCAGATAATTGACGGATTTGATCATTGTTCTCATCCGTTGTTTTCTTTGCAGAATCGCTTACTTGTGGTACTTCATCATCAGCACGTTTTGCAATGATTTCTTTGCGATACTCCTCGCGAAGTAAAAAGCGTTCGAGAATAGTATCATCACTCACCGGGATGCGTTCGATTGACGATGTTGCGGCAATCAACTCAGTACGATATTTTGGCAAACGATATACCCGCACATAGTTTGTGTCACCTTGAAGGACAGTATCGCGAAGGATACGCATATCTTCAGGTCGAATAACAACTTTACGCCAAAGTAATTGCACACCCAGCGAAAGCGATGTTACTTTCCAGCTGTTCGGCGTCGGTTCGACTGTTGCGACATTATTCAGCGGCATAAAAACACGCGCTTCGGGCATAATCGAGATTTTTCGATTGAGGGGAATTTCATAGCCCACTCCAAGAATGCCCGAAAAAAGAATCGCGGAGCGTTGAGGAATCGCACCACTACCCACATTCCAAAAACGTGATCGATTGATGTATGTAAAGTCCGTTGGCTCAACTACAGTTTCTTGCACATCATAATTCGTTATCAACAACGGATGAATCCCTACTTGCAATCCCACAAAAAGATTCTTGATTGGCTGAACAGCAATGCCGGGTTCAAGCGTCAATGCAAAGAGCGATGTTGAAAGCGTATGTTCGGCAATAACTTCGCGTGGCGCACCGCCGCTTATGGGTGCCGTAAAACCAATAGTATCATTACTTCGTGTAAAGCTACCCCCAAACTGGGCGACACCGACACGCATTTGACCATAAACATTGTCAAACATTTTCCAACGAGCAAGTGCACCCACAGTCCATCCTGTGCCACTGCCATCGGGGAAACCGGAACAGCATGTTGGAATTCCCGGAAGGGTGCGGAATCCACCCGTGTGGCTATTAAAAAGCAGACCTGCATAACCACCAATCCTAAACGCAGTGTCTGCACGTAATGTTTGCCACCATGATAATGGGAAAGCAGAATCAGCTGTATTGAGCGGAGTTTGCCGTGTAATGTTTCTTTCTGCCGCCTTGCTTTGTAAACGTTCTTGAGCAAATATCGATGGTATAATACTCAATAGTGCCAAACATATGGCTACTGTGCAAGACACCATCCGGACACCCGAAGACTGCCAGAGAAAGACACTACACCAACGGATTCTCGACAACAAATAATATGATAGTCTTACGAACATGCACAGAACGATAAACCAAGTTTAATAAGGACAACACAATTTATGCGTGAAAAAGCACGAGCACAATACATACCACCCCCAACGAAAGAGACCTCAAGCAGGCATTATAGATGGAACTACGGAGTGAGTGATTCATCAATCAAACCACGACCTGTTTTTAACATCTTGCCGGTATTTTTAAGCTCGAGAAGAACAGCATCGAGAATACCATTAACAAAAATATTACTTCGCTCTGTGGAGAACCGTTTAACGATTTCGAGTGCTTCGTTTACAGTAACTTTTGGTGGAATTTCAGGGAAGGCGATCAATTCAACAATAGCAATACGCAGAACAATACGATCAATTTGGGCGATACGATTGATATCCCAATTTTCTGAATATTTCGTGATAAGTTCATCACAATACGTCATATGCTCTTGCACATGTGCAATAAGAGCAAGGGCAAATTCTTTTTCCTCGGCACTCCATTCAATAAGCGGATCTGCATCGAGCTGAGCAATCTCAGCATCGGTCAGATATCGATCTGGTTGAACAGGATCAACACCACGAAAATCATATGGGAAAATATGATGGAAGAGTTCGGATGGTGCGATCGAAGAAATATCAGATGCGGAGAAAATTTGCATAACTTTCTCGCGCACCAAACGGCGTGTCCCCTTGACGGTCGAGGATTGTATCTCGTTCGCCACTTTGGCAGAAGATGATTGACGCGATGATGATGTCGAAGTACGTTGTGCGCTCATAGAGGCAAAAAAGAGAAAAAAACGAACGATATCACTCGTTATGATTATTCCGACCGAGGGCGAATTGTTGCACGATACTCGTCATAACATCACAACACTGAAGAACAAATATACGGCTTTTGTATCTACTGACCGATAGTGAAGCCATAGCTAAGACGAATACCGGCACCTATCATGCGGGGCGCAAATGTCGAGAGCGATCCAATGTGATCTTGCGGCATAGTGTTCAGCTGCAGACTCACCATAGCACCAATCAGTACTTCTTGGCTTTCATCACGATAAATCGTCGCAGCGGCACCAAAGCGAGCCTCAAATATAACAGGCATAGCACTTGGCTGAATACGAAAAGTTTCTGTATCGCCCAGCGCACGAAATGCAGGAATATCAACAACTTGCCCCGGTACTGTTCGTGTTGCATTGCCTCCAAGAGGAAGACCGATTCCTATGCCTGCATATACCGCATGATAAAATATCTTCGGCACCAACATCATTGCTTGATATGTACGCGAACCAATCAATCGCGGCATGGTAATACCACCAAGGAGGATATTGATGCGATCATGTGTAATACCATACCCCGTATAACCAAGGTCACAGCCAATAGACCATGTGTTATATTCTTTTTCCAATGGCATAATAAATGATATTCCAATATCAGGAATACCCGTGAGCATAAAAGAAGTCTGTATATCTGTCGGCGTGGTTGAAAGATTATCAGTGAATTTCGCTTGTACAAATGCGCCCACGCGAATACCTTTTGGTGTAGGCGCATAGGTGCGTGGCTCTTTGGATGCTACGGATCGACGCGACGGTATTTGTCCTTTAGGTAACTGCCCCATTGGTGGATCTGCAGGATCGCCTATACTCGTAGAATTAGTGCTACGCCGCTGGGTTTGTGCCATGACCAAGGAAGACATCACAAGCACTGCACACATGACCATACAGGAAGTGTGAAACCACGATGATTGTAATGCAGAACACTTCATAGCATAAAAAAATAAATGATAACACCTATACACTATCAGAGTTCTCGGGGTTTATATCTTGATTCAGTGGCAGTATAACCGTAAATGTTGTACCCATACCGACAATGCTTTCGCAGAGAATCCGTGCACCTATCAAATCAGCAAATCGTTTGACAATCGACAACCCTAAACCAGTTGAACTTTCACCACCGGTAGGTTGTGCCGACAATCGGCGAAATTTTTGAAAGAGTTGTGATTGCTCATACTGCGTGATACCCGGACCTTCATCTTGAATAGCAATAGCAACAATCTGTGCGGAATATGCCACATCAAAACGAGCATCGACACGCACATAGATATTCTTACCGGATGGGGTAAATTTCAACGCATTAGAGAATAGATTTTCGAGAATTTGAAGCAGAGCTTCACGATCCGTCAGTATTTTGAGCGTCGTATCCGAGATCGCAGAAAAAACTTGAATATGCTTACGCTTCGCTTGCTCTTCATACTGTCGAATAACACTACTCACAATATCGCCAATATTATTCAGGGTAGGGCGTAATATCAATGTACCCGATTCAATTTGATTTACGTCCAGCAGTCGCGACACAATATTCATCATTCTCTCTGTAGCCGTACCGATTCGCTCTGCTAATTTTTTGATTTTTTCATCTTGGTTGCGGTCGGCGCGAAGCATTAGATTTTCCGCTGTTAAACTAATACCCGACAATGGATTTTTGAGATCATGAGCAACGATTGCCATGATTTCATTTTTCTCATGATTCAGTTGCTGTAAGGCTTCATTAGTTCGTTGCGATTCTTCTAATACGCGATTGAGCTCATTATTTTGATCTTCTAACTGAATCTTTTGCGTCGCTAACTGAATATTCTGACGCTGAATTTCCGCAGTACGAATCTCTACCGCATGTCGCCGTAATTCACGCTCTCGTTGCAATCGCCACACGCTGAATCGATATAGACCTATAATACTTCCAACACTAAGAACAGTGTATAATATTACTGCCCATTGCGTTCGCCACCATGGAGATAAAATCGTTATTGCCAATGTTGTCTGATGATTACTCCACTGTCCATCCAAGCGTAATGCCCGAATACGAAAGACATAGTCTCCGGGTGGCAGATTTGTGTAGGTTGCAATCGGTATATCGCTCGGAGTAACAGTTTGCCAATCCTTATCTAAACCATCCAAGCGATACTGATAGTGCGTTGCTTTGATGGTATTAAAATCTAATGATGAAAACTCAATCTTGATAAAATTGTTGTCATGTGGAAGTATAATATTTGATGGTGTAACACTATCCGATACAGCACGACGGAAAACATATCGTGTTTGATTGACTGACAATGCACACACAATCGGTGTGATATCTCGCACACTCTCTAATACTGCTTCCGGGAAGAAAATATTGATCCCCTGCACACCGCCGAACATTAATGCACCCGCCATAGGACCGGTACGAACAGTAGAATAAGCACCCGTGTTATATTCATTACCTTGTATACCTGTACCCGCACCAAAATGACGTACAGATCGTGTCTCAGGATCATAACATACTAAACCAGCATTAGTGCTGATCCACAAAAACCCCTGTGGGTCTTCTTGAATACCATAAATCCACTCGTCCGGAAAGCCTTGCTCCACACCCGTATGCTCAAATGTTTGACTAGCTTGTACGAAACGATGAAGTCCCATTGGCGTACCAACCCATACACGTTTTTTGCGATCAACAAACACACAATTGATGTTGCTTGATCGTAGAGCATCGGCTTGTTGTTTTTGTGAACGATATACGGCAATAACACGCGACTTACTCTGTGGTTGAAAACGATACAATCCATTCATTGTACCAACCCATAAACCGTCGATATTCTCATGATCATAGCACAATGCACGAACAATATAGTCTTCCGCTTTCACATTACTATTGTCAGGCGCATCTTGCAATGGATTCCACCACCGCTCCACACGCAATGTTACGGGATCAACAAGATTTAACCCTCCTTGCACACCGGGTGTATTATCACGCGTTGTAAAATTGCCGGTAGCTACCCACATCTTTCCTTTTAAGCCCCCCTGTGCCGGTAGGGTTGCCGTCACACGTCCATCAGTCAATCCATTAGGGTTTTCAGGTTGCGCATATAATGTTCTTGTTCTTGAAGATTGACGATCGTGGATCGCTAATCCACCACTCAGCCCCAAAAAGATTGTTGTTCCGATTTGTTCTGCTGTCCAGATATTAAGGGCATCTATATCAAACAAACCAAAATCTTTTGCCTTGCGCGACTGAATAACTTTACCTGTTGTACTGTTATAGATATCAAGACCATTATCAGTACCAATCCAGATAATACCATCCCCTACATCAAGAAATGCTCGCACACTCGGATATGATAATTTACCAGGCTGTACAGATGAATGCCGCATCAATCCCATTACCGTGCGGTGGGGTTGATACGCACAAATGCCACCAATATTTGTTCCCACCCACACTGTACCATGACTATCCTCGTACAATGTATAGATAAAGCTATCGCTAAGAGCATCTGATTCGGTAGCACTATTAAAACTTCGATCCATCGTATGCGTACGTCCTTGTTCACCAACTTGACTATCCGTGGTGATATGGAGCGCGCCACAGGTATATAAGCCACTATATGTGCCCACCCAAAGATTGCCCTTTTTATCGACTAAACCGGCTGTTGTCGCATTCGTAGTACGATGATGTTCTG
>DHLT01000255.1:8520-8822 GCA_002405405.1 Ignavibacteria bacterium UBA4661
CGTAGTACGATGATGTTCTGCATCACCCGCTAAAAATGTATCAAACATCCCTGACAATCGATCAAGACGCACAACACCGAAATTGAAAAAAAACCATAAGGCATTTTCAGTTGATTGAATCGAACGGAGAACATTATTTGTTCGTAATTCTGCGGGTAAGGCATTGATGGGTGTATAATCGCAAAGTTTTTTTCCACCGGGTTCATAGGCAGTTACACCATGATGTGTAGCAACCCATATAATGCCTCGGTTGTCACACATGATTGTTTGACATTCATACTGATTCATCACCCCAACCACAT
>DHLT01000255.1:8912-10873 GCA_002405405.1 Ignavibacteria bacterium UBA4661
CACACACATGATTGTTTGACATTCATACTGATGCATCACCCCAACCACACTACCGGCATTACCTTGTCGCTTCAATCCACCACTCAGCAATACTTGCGCTTGTTTTCGTTCAACAGAATGAGGCATTATCTCGATTTGGCTAAATACCTTTTCTTGCTCTTCGTACACAAACAATCCCCTATCTGTGCCAACCCACATACGACCCGTACTATCGCGGCACAGTGCTGTAACCACACTCCCAAGCAAACCCGAGAACATAACTGGTCTACCATTCTTTTGTGACGAATCAACAGGAGCAATAAAAGTATTTCCCCGAGTAACAAGTGTCAGAAAGGTACTATCAGCGCTACGAAAGATATTTAAGCCCCTATTCGTGCCTACCCACAATGCACCCTGCTCATCATCGCAAAGCGCAGTGATATTACCACCCGAAAACGTTAATCGCGTATCAGGCGCATACTGAAGGAATGTCTTTTTGTACAGCGATGCGTAGGGTGTTGTCTGGTTTACCAACAACGACAATGAGTTCGCTCCACCAAACCACAAGCGACCGACTTTATCTTCATAAATATGCGTTATCCAATTCGTTCCAATTCCCGCTTGAGCAAATCCTGCCGTCCATTGCATATTGTTCCCTTGTGTGCTTTTCACGGAAAAGCTGGACGATGCAATGCCTCGTTGTTGTGTGAGAATATCGGGTTGCTCTTTTTTAAAAACCTCGATGGTATAACCATTCAAACGATTGAGACCATTCTGCGTACCTACCCACAAATAACCATGTCTGTCTTGTAAAAAAGCTACTCCTGAATTTTGGGATAATCCTTCTTCCGCCGTGTAACGTTGAAATCCTATCATCAGTGGTTGTGATTGCGCTCTACAGGTAGCCGCGATTACCCACGTACACCATACAATAAGTGCCATATAACGACAACATAACACCCATGAAGGTAGGGAATAACGCCGATACCGGATAGTTGGATAACTCATATCAACAGAACTTAAGATTGTATGCGTATGCCATGACTCACCGCACTCTTTACGATAATACCCTTAACGTCGTACTTATGTGACAAAACAATACTACAAGTTTTTCATGACAAATATTTCAGGAAGGATGAACAACTAGGTGTTGTTACGAGCTTTATCAAGAAAGAAGAGTTTAAAAACAACTGCTTCAATAGGGAGTAGAATCAACAAGGACAGTGTATCAGTTGTAAACCATACAACCGAGAATCCTGTCGCCGGTGTAAGAAGTTTTGCAATAGGTCCTGTAATTGCCCAACCAATCATAAAAACTAAACCAATAACAGCTACTGCCAGTAACCCCTCTTTGATGTTGGTTTCTTGCCAACGTTTTGTAAAACCATACAAGGCACCAACGATGTGTGCATGAAAAATCAGCATTTCGATCATGATATTACTCCTTCTTTGCGCGCTTGCTCCGCATAATGTTGCAATTGTTCGTTAGTGAGTCCCCGTTGCTCGCTGATATACCGAAGGATTTCCCATGTGTATATACCTGTATTGTGACCATCCTTCCAAAGAGCTTGCACTGCATAATTCCCCACAGGGTGAATACCATCTAACTCATACATTCCCGGCTTGTTGACTTTCATCCCGAATGAATATGTTGTCCCCATAATATTTTCACCCTTGCAGGAGGCACATGGACATTCATCACGAAAGTCACGCACAAGAATAGTTGCAGATAAACCATCTTGCCATTCAAATTGCAGCAAATACGGCTGTGGTTTAGAAATTTTTTTCAACGAAGGAGTACCCATGACTGCATACCTATACTGATCACAAAAGAAAAGACACTTGTCTCCAAGGGAATGAATGAGCTGTGTTATGGATGCTACAAGAAAACGTTCACAATGGATTTGTTCCGCATTACACGTACGGTTCAAAAAAAATTCGCAATTTTGTGTTCTGTTGCTCGTAACAAAGACAACAAACAA
>DHLT01000177.1:0-9871 GCA_002405405.1 Ignavibacteria bacterium UBA4661
CTGAAAGGTGATTCCCATGAGTGCACCCCCCAGCATTGCTTGTACATACATGGCTCTCGGTTGTACCCGAAATGCTTGCCCCTTTATTCGTGTCATTGGCTCATTCAATTCGTTCTTCATTCGGTTGTTGTACCCTTAATTGATAATAAACTCCCCATTCACCACAGCTGTAATTTCCTTTTCAATAGAACTAACATCATTCATTCCATAATCTGCAATTTCATTGGAATTTTTCGGTGTGATTTGCAGAACACCCATACGCGCTGCTTGTAAGGGTCCAAGTGTTCTACCTGTAGCTTCAGCAATGCGTTTTGCTCGCAAAGCTGCATCAGCGGCAGCTTCTGCTTGAATTTCAATTTTCAACTCAGCAAGTTTTGTATAAAAATATTGTGGTGGATCAATCACGACCACCAAACCTTGTTCAACGAGTGCTGTTATTTCTTGCGAAAGTTTTTCGATTGCATAGACATCACCCGATTCCAGTCGAAATTCTTGCGTGTATTGATAAGAAATCACACGTCCTGTCTCAAAGCCATTTCCATTCTTCTCATAGTTCATGATAAGTTGAGGAGCAGATACCTTAATAGCAGACTCAGCAAAACCCTTTGCTCTCAACTGAGCTAAAACTTGTGGCTTTTGTCGTTGCAAATCACGGTATGCATCTGCCATACCTTCACCATTGCCTGTAAGTCGTACGTGCAAAATCGCATAGTCAGACTTGATAGAACGTTTGGCAGAACCTGTTGCCTCAATTCTCTGTGAATCACGCTTATTGTCGCGTTGCACTTTTGCAAAAATGACAGACGAAAAAAGGATAGCAATAGCAAGCACGACAGCCGGTGCGATAAGTTGATTACGGTTAGCTTCAGGCATTGTGGTACATTGAAAATGTGAACAAATCAAGAATACAGGCATAAAAGACCATAGTAACAGCACGAACATACTGAAATCTCAGTGAAAATAGATGGTTGGAAATTGCCCTTTTGACAGAGTTTTAACAGAATGAGTGCAGAGTTGCATGTATCTTTGTGTCATGAAGTTTATCTCAATAAGCACATACATTTTTTGTTCTTGTTTCACATTCTATTGAACACCATGACTCGTACAGAACTTGCCCACGCCATTTACCATACATCGCATTTGACCGGAACATTTGTCTTGCGATCGGGTGCTGTCAGTAATGAGTACTTAGATAAGTATTTATTTGAAAGTAATCCCTCTCTTTTACGGGCAATTGCCGAACATTGGCAAACACTTATTCCTGCTGAGACTGAGATTCTTGCGGGCTTGGAAATGGGTGGTATTCCGCTTGCTACGGCGCTGTCATTAGCATCCGGTATTCCTACCAGTTTTGTCCGAAAAAAAGCAAAAGACTATGGCACTCGTAATATTGCAGAGGGTGCACCTGTACGTGATAAAAACATTCTAATGATCGAGGATGTCATTACCAGCGGTGGTCAAGTCATTGAAAGCGCAAAGGAACTTCGCCAAGCAGGTGCAAACATTATTGGTGTTTTATGTGTTATTGATCGTGAGTCGGGTGGTAAAGAAAAACTTCTTGCCGAAGGTCTGCATCTTCAAGCTCTTTTTACTATGACCGAACTTAAAGCACAGGCATGATGGCATTCTTTGCATGAATAGTATGTTGGTTCATTTTTTCTCTAGTTTTTTACACTGCACTTGCACGATAAAGATTCCATAGAATCCCAAACTCATCGGCATCCACATCATGCGTCAATACCTTATGATGTATTGCCGACTGAAGCCAATGCTGTACTGTACTATGCGTTTCACAGTCGCTTGTGGTATCAACTCAAGCGATATACGCGGAGTTTTATGTACTACTGCATTGTATCGCTCCTGGCACTTTCTGCGATAGCGATTACGATTGTACATGTACCCTTCACGCGAAGTTTGCTTCGAGAAAAGCTTCTTGGATTGATCAACAGCAAACTCGCTGGCCGCATTGAATTCAGCGACCTTGGCGGTACAGTACTTACAGGCATTTCTTTCGATGATGTTCGATTGATTGTCCACAATGATACACTTGCCGTCATACCCAAACTAACGTTACGTTATGACATTGAGCCGTTATTTCGCAATACTATCGCTGTAAACGCCCTGTTGATTGACTCTCCCACCATTCGACTCATGCGTGGACGGGATTCCTCATGGAATTATGCCCACATCACGAAACCCGATACATCAGCATCTTCGCCCTTTGACTGGCATATTATTCTTCGAGAATTATCTATCGAACATGGTACAGTATCACTCTTCGATTCGCTTGCTCAGCCTATTGCACAACAAGTCGCACTGAGTACAATTCAACATAACTCGATCGACTCTGCTGCTTCGTCGCATGTACGCGAGATTATTCGTCGCATAAATTTCTCTCGATGTACTCTTGAAGATTTGCACATCGGTTTATCGGCTTCACTTGATTTTGGAGGAAAGAATTTTTCTGCGTCGTTGTATCGTTGCAGCTTTTACGAGCCTGCTGCTGACTTTCAGCTCAAACAGTTTCATATTACAGCTACAGTCAATCGCACATTTGCTGAAATTTCCGATATGGAGATTTTAACGAGTCGCTCAGCACTGCGCATGAATGCGCTTATGGAGAATGTAAATCTTCCTGATAGTGCACAGTGGGTTGCATGGAAATCTCAACCCATCAAACTCAATATAACGGCTGACTCGATTGCTCTACGCGACATCCAAACATTTACATCGGTCGCTGACCGCTTTGGTTCCGCTCCGGCATTTCACCTTGCCGCAGAAGGTACGCTTGCCAATTTACGTGTGAGTGCCTTGCGTCTTGGTCTTGATAAATCCGATAAAATTCTCATCAATGCACGTCTGCGGAATTTACATGATCCCGATAATCTTGTTATTGAAGGGGGCTTGCGTACTCATGCAGTGACGGAGCAAGATATCCGACGAATTGCACCGGGCATTGCTTTGCCTCAGCTCAGTGGGATTGGTGCTCTGTCAATTGAATCTTCAACTTTTTCCGGTACCCCCAAGTTTTTTACATCAACTCTGCAAGCCAAAAGCGCGGCAGGTTCGCTATCAGCATATACCGTGCTTGATATGCGTGATGAACGAATGAAATATGATATCAAACTTACCACAGCATCTTTGGATTTGGGGGCAATTCTTGCCAATGATGCTCTCCGTGGCAGTATGAACAGTTCCATTATAGTGCAAGGCGAAGGTACAACACTTCAAACGATGAATACACGTATCTCGTTAAAAGCACTTTCTACTAGTGTCGGTGAGCGCTTTGTACGTTCTCTCGAGCTCGATGGTAGTATCCGAGAGGGCGGTATTATTCGTATTGATACGCTGGTGGCGACTTTTCATCCTGACTCCGTCATGAATCCTCTCCATATAACAGGCTCCATGCTTGATGCAAATCCTTATGCAACATTCGAACAAATCGCTGAGCAATCGATCCCCGAAATGCGCTTACACGGCATCATGGATATGCGCTCTACCGATAAACCCATTTACGATTTCCAGCTTGATGTACAGAGTTTGAATATCGAAGATCTTGTTCCCGGTGTTGGCTTACATTCGGCAATTACGGGCACAATCACCGCACAAGGATCAAGTTTCAATCTCGACAGTATGGAAACAAAAATTTTTGCTGACCTCTCAGAACTTCGGACTTCGACTCGTAACTATGGTGCGCAGTTAGTATCAGCACAACTGGTACGGCGTGGAAGCAAAGAACGTGATATTACAATTGTAACTAATGGTGCTGATATCGGTATCGTAGGCACATACCGTATCCCTACATTGATTAAACTCATCGGCTTGCAAGTCAATTCTATCGAGCGACTTGTTGGACAACGCCTCTCGAAAGTTGATCCTGATTATGAGTTTAGCGATTGGGGCGAACAGAGGAGTGTACGAGAAACTCTTGCTCAACCATCGGAAGCTATCGATGCGGCAATAACATTGAATGTCAGCGATTTATCACCCTTTTATTTGGGTGTCGATAAGGTATATGTGCAAGCCGAAGCACATGTCTTTGCTCGACTTACGGGCACTACGCATGCATATCGGATGAAGATTGATTCTTCTGAACTGAAGTATTTCAAATTTCGTGATCGCTATACATCATTATCCCTACCTCATGTTCGGATTACCGCTCTTTCGGAAAATCATTTACGCGATTCGGTAATGGATATTCGTTTGCTTCGAGTGAATTGTCACTCCGTCACCATTGTCAATTTCGATGTCACTCGCCTACTTAAGCCTATTTTGAACGGTCGTTACGACAATGATCCAACGAAAGGTTTGCCAATTGATAATCTTACGATTGCTTGTGCGATGAATATCAATGAAAATTTTTCATTTGGCTTGCGTGGCACACTTGCAATGGCAAGCTTCCCCTTTATCATGAATCTTGATTCGCTATCGTTTGGCTATTTACAACATCGTTGGCGCAATCAAGGTCAGGTAAGAGCGCGTATCAGCGATGGAACAATCGAGGCACAGCAATTTGTCATGCAACGCCGACAAGGGCGACTCATCCGTGAAACCGTGCGTGCTCTGGGTTTATTCTCACCAACAACTTTTTCTAATTTCACATTGAGTGTACAAAATTATCCACTCTCGCAAATGAATGCTTTCTTAAAGCCGGTCGATCGTCTTGAAGTCTTAGAGCCACTTGCCGGAACGATACGGACACTCAATATCACGCTGAATGGTACGACTACAAGTCCTGTGATGCAATGCGATATGCGTATTGATTCACTCCAATATGGCGGTGGTTTAGTGGGTAATCTCACAATGGAGCGTGCTACGCATATCGATGGCATTATTCGCGGTGATGTTACGATTGTAGCTCCTTCTAAAACAACAACACCTGCCCCCAAAGTACTGAGTATCGTGTGCCGCTCATTGCCACTCAATTTATCATTCAAAGCCGTACGCGAACGCCTTCAAACTGAGCGTCCGATTGATATTACATTTTCTGCAAACGCCCTACCTCTCGCTGCCGTACAACCCTTTTTACCCGGCGTAGAACAGGTTCGTGGCTATGGGGATGCGAATTTTACGATCAGTGGACCAACCACCGATAATATTACTTATCGTGGCTCTGCTTCATATCGTAGTGCTTCATTTGTCGTACAAAGTACCGGAGTAAAATATACAACTCAAGGCAAATTCAGTTTATTGAATAATGATGTTCGGATTGATTCAGTAACGATTGCAAATGATCCCCTCGACTATCGAGCCGGTCGTGGCAATGCAAGCGGACGTATCAAACTTAAAGGTCTTTCGATTGATTCTGTCGATGTTACACTCCGTACACCTGCTCTATTTGTATTGAGTAAATCATCCAAAACCGTCAGTCCGACACTCTATGGCGATATGATTATTGCCAGCGAAGGCGAGCGTCCGCTTCGCTTCTTCGGCACTCTGCAAAATCCTCGTTTACGGGGTGATGTATCAATTTTGAATGCGTATATCTTTTTCCCAGAAGATAAATCTCTCAAAGGTATTCAACGAACATTCTGCTTTGAAACGGTCCGCAAGAACAATAATACTTTCACCGTCACAGATCGTGATTGTTCACGCAATGCCTATGCTCTTGCAACGACTACACTTCAATCATCCTCGCAAACCTTACGTGTTCAACAACGCGATCAAGCCGATGGCAATGACCAACAGGAAGATGAACAAATAAAGGTAGTGGGTACACCATTCAAATTCAAAGAGCGTAAGAGTTTTGCCGATATTATCGACTACGATATCAATGTACGTATTCGAGGACGCTTTACAGTACTGATGGATTTTGGTGCATTTGAGCAACTTGTTGCCGATGTCGAACAAGAAAATATTGAACGTCCACTTCGCTATGTCAAAACGCCTGATGATCCGCTCAACCACAAACTCTTTGGCGATATTCGAGTCTTACCGAATTCGACATATAACTTTTATCGGAGCTTCAAAGCTAATGGTTCGATGGCATTTACAACGGGTGCAATCGACAACCCTCGATTGAAATTACAAGCTGAACTACGCGCACGCCGCGCAACTGCCGATCGCAACAGTGTGGAAGAATATGTCGTGAACATGGATATCTCAGGGACAAAGAAAGTACCGATTGTAAAAATATCTTATATGATTGCTGACCGAGCAGGTACGGGCGATTCCACGAAAATTCAAACGGATGCGATTATGCTCATGCTCTTCGGTAAAACACAAGATGAGCTACTCATTCAACGCAATAGTGCAGGTGGTGTTGGCATTTCGACGGGCGATATTGCCGCACAGGGTGGTTCGTCAGCAGCATCAACTATTTTAACAGAAATTCTTCAATCCGTTGGTACAATTCGGAGTGCAGATATCATTTTTGATAACAATAATCGCGGTGCAGCGCGAGTGCAATTGTCCGGGGAAATTTTTGGCGTAGGTGTGCAATATGCCAGTGATTTAGATGTAGGGAATTTAAATCCGAGTTTTACGATTGATCTCCCCTTAGGAGCGTTTTTCGATATCAATGCTCTACGGAATTTGGTTGTGCAATTCACTCGCTCAGCCAATATTTCTAACGCGAATGTTTCGCGCCAACAAAAAGAGTGGGAATTAAAATTCGGTTGGCGTACATCATTTTGAAAAAAAAATTGGGGAATTTTGAAACACTTTTCGATTTCACGTGTTCTTTAGGCAAGACATCATTATTTCGTTTTTGATTGTCAATATTCTTCATTTTTCTTTACTCATTCGGAGGATACTTTTTATGCGCTCACTGCTTCGTACTTCTTTATTGGCACTGGCATTCATATTTGTCCACAGTGTCGCTACTATCGCACTTTTTGCGCAAACAAGCACCGGATCAATCCCCCCAACCGGTTTGTCAAGCCGTGTTTCCGCCATTGTAACCAGTAATGGACGTGTTACATTCGAGGTAACACTGTCATGGAACTATCGCTCGACGACAAATACCGTACCGACCTTTGCAATTTTTCAAGCAAATGCACAAACCGAAGACATGACCCAATTCCGGCGGATTGCGACCATTACACGCCGTGTTGATTCGCTTCGTTATACAATCACAGGCTTAGAAACGGGTCCTTATACATTCTATGTAACAGCTATTTTACCCGATGGAACGCAAAGTTTACGAAGCAATGTCAGTTCGGTTTTTGCTCTTACGCCGACACCACCTGCTCCAGCAGTAACATGTGCAACAATTAATGGACGTGTCCTCTACACCGATGGTACTGCTGTTACCGGAGCAACCGTCATAGCGACTCCCTTCAATATCCGACTCACTGGCAATAGTTTTACGCCCGTTCTCCCTGCGAGTACAGAAGTCGGTGCTGATGGATCCTACTCGATGCGTGTTGCTGCCTCAACATTTATTGTTTCTGTCGTAGGTCGTAATGTCCCAACCACTTTTTCACCGGGCACAACAAATCTTGAGAATGCTACTCGTGTTGTTGTAGCATGTAACCAAACATCAACAGCAAATATCAGCGTTGTTCGCCCTCGTGTTCCTGTCAGTTATACGGTCAGTGGACGAGTTACTGTTCGCAATTCTGGTGGTATTCCGGTACCAAATGCTATTATCACTTTTATACCAAGATCTCAAAGTCGCCCTAATGAACGAATTGGTATCAGTACAGCTATTGGCTTAGCAAGTGGCTTAGCTGTTCGTACTGACGCTCAAGGGAATTTTACAACACGCTTAACAGATGAGTTTATTTACTCAGCTATGGCAAGTAGCGCACCCGGTGGTACTGAATATGAACAACAATGGTTCCGTATGGCAAGTAATCCGAACGAGGCAACACCTATTACTCTGACAGCAAATCGCTCGGACATTACCTTTGAATTAACCCCACGCCGTGTTTTCAACAATGGCTTAGGTGGTACGGTACGTGGTGTTGACGGTAATGCAACCACCGCTATTGTATCGGCAATACGTGTTGCATCGACAGGTGATACTGTACGTACAGCATTTACTCGGACGACAGAATCAACAGTACGTGGCGAGTGGCGTGTAACAAATCTCCTGCCGGGTAACTATGTTCTTTTTGCGGCACCCCGTGAGCCGGGTAGCCGTCTGGCACCGGGTTATTATCGCGTTGCAACAACTGCTACAAACCAATGGGACAATGCAACTCGTATCGCCGTAGGCGATGTCATGCCTACAGTGCTATACTCCATCGTTCTCCCTCTGCGCTCCAATCAGCAAGGTATTGGTAGAATTAATGGTTCTGTTAACGAATCGCCAGCCGGTGCACTGGCTTCAACATCACCACTTGCCGGTGCATTTGTAACGGTACTTGATGATGATGGTTCGGTTGTTGATTATGGTTTTTCAGACGGTACAGGTGAATTTTCTCTATCCGAACTGACAGACGGTACCTATCGGATTGTTGCTGAAAAAGTTAACTATCGACCTGTTGAACGCTCTGTTACCGTTGATTATGCGCAAGCACAAACATCAATGCAACTAGACTTACGGAATGATGGTACGCTGACAAGCATTACGCCGACTGTTGTCAACAATGCTTTGACTATTTCACCCAATCCTGCACAACAGACTGCATATATCTCAGTGCCTACATCATTGCAAACAACCATAGGTCAAACATCACGCATCAGTGTTGTTAATATGCTGGGTCAAGAAGTCTTGAACATAACAGTACAAGGCAATATTGGTACACTACCTATCGATGTCAGCACATTAGCACCGGGAGCATATTTTGTTCGCATACAAGGTACGACCACTATGTTGCACGGACGACTGACTATTACTCGATAAACTTTCACTATTCATTTAAGACAAAGACTAAAGCAAAAGAGGCACAGACTATCTGTGCCTCTTTTGTCATATTATTCTGCTGAACTCTGTCTGTTATACCGCCACATTTAAGAGAGTTCGACTACCTGTAAATGCTCGTTGCGACGAGGTATAAAAATCATTCAAAAAAGCAATTCGCGTATTGATGATACGCGAATCAGCAGCACGCACCAACTCTTGTTGCCGTCGTTGTTCTTCGATAGAAGATATACGCTCCAATTCTTGCGCTACCGGTTGTGCCACTGACGGACTTTCTTCTTGTTCGGTAGTTTGCTGAGTAGAAAACCGTATAGCATTGGCAGTGTCGGTCTGTACACTTTCAATTACCGGCTCAGGTTGAGTAGATTGTTTTGTCGGAAATCCAACAATAGTCTTTTTTTCTTGGGGCAAAGCGGGACGCACAGGTGCAAATGACTCAGACGTACGGCGATTAGCTTGACTATTTTCGGCACGTAATCGTGCCGCCTCTATACGTGCTGCACTTTCGGTAGCACGAGCTGCCGCGGCAACAGCCAAATCTTGAGCTGAGGGATCAGCAGGAGCAAGAGCAGCACGCTGCACTTTTTGCATTTTGCGAGCAGTTGCCTCAGGATCACCCTGAACAGCTGAGGTATCAATTTTTACTTCGCCACCCGTAGCATAGCGGTTACCATCGGGACCTGTTACATACGTAAATGATTTTGCACGAGCTAAACTCCCTGCAACAGCTTGGTGCGCCTGTTCATGAGCGCGTACACGCTCATCAACACGACGAAGTTCATCAACAATTTTTTGCTCTTCATCGCTAAGAGGTTTTCCATTGACACCTAATTGTACGTCATTCTTATCAACAATACCGCTTGTTCCTGTTGGCAATGACGCAACAGAGGGTGATGCTAAACCATCGATACTCCCGATACTATCACGTGGTATAGCTTGACGCTGATTTTCTGAATTATTTGTGTCTTTTTGATCAATATTACGTCTGATACCAAGTGTAGTTGAGCGGTCGCTTCCCTCAAAGTAACGATCAAATTTGGCAGATTGGGGCAGATCAGG
>DHLT01000177.1:9990-10491 GCA_002405405.1 Ignavibacteria bacterium UBA4661
ATCAGGAAAATCATTGCGATCACCGCCATCATCGGCGCGCGGCTTCCCCCCGGGCTGAAACAGCACAGGTGGTGTATAAACAACCGGTGTAATATTGGCTATAATCATATCGACATTCCTTAGCAGATGGGTACGAACTGCATACAGAATTTTCGTCTAAAATGAAAAAAAAACTTCGTTTTTTCAAGAAAAATCGATAATACATTTGTTACAGACAGTACTGCAGCATCATGCAAACTGTCGATCATGTCGTAATGCTTTTTTAAGAAGCGCGTAATATTGGGCTTTTGAAATTAATACCGCTCCTAAACTTTCCATGTGAGGATTAATGTATTGTGAATCCAACAAGGTAAATTCTCGATCACGCAAATGTTGCGTAAGATGGATATATGCAACTTTCGATGCGTTACTCACCGTTGAAAACATTGATTCTCCAAAAAAAGCACTTCCCAAAGCAATGCCATACAAACCACCAACAAGTTGTCCATCTACCCATGACCA
>DHLT01000177.1:10591-11475 GCA_002405405.1 Ignavibacteria bacterium UBA4661
ACCAACAAGTTGTCCATCTAACCATGACTCGACACAATGTGCATAACCTTGGCGATGTAGTTCTGTATAGATTTCAATAATATCTTCTGAAATCCAAGTTTCCTCGCGTCCGGCACAATGCCGAATGACTTGTTCAAACTGCGTATTAAACCGTATTTGAAATACTTTTTTGGCAACGATTTTTGCTAATGAGCGCGATACTTTTACCCCATCGAGCGGTATAATAGCACGCGGATCCGGGCAATGCCAATACAATGCTCCATCGTCTTCTGCCATAGGGAAATAGCCATTACGATAGGCGTACAAAACAAGTTCGGGTGTCATTATTTCCATGTCGCATTGCCTTTGTTATTATCAGCTTTTGGGAGCGATTATGCAATCCACAAAGTTCGTAAAGAGCGTTCAGATTGCATCATGATACTGACAAAAAAACACCAAGCCCGGTCTTTTTGACCGAGCTGGCCGTTGAATATAAAGCGAACCAACAATCATGTGTTGGCGAATCACTCTTAGTAATCCATACCACCATGAGGCATTGCAGGAGCTGCTGATTTTGGCTCAGGTTTTTCAACAATCGTTGCTTCTGTTGTGATCAACAACGATGCTACTGAAGCCGCATTCTCAAGAGCTACTCGTGATACTTTTGTTGGGTCGATAACGCCCATTTCGAACATATCACCATATTGCTCGGTGCCTGCATTGAAGCCGTATGCTCCTTCGCCATTGCGAACAGCATTGACAACAACTGAACCTTCCAAACCTGAGTTTGCAACGATTTGGCGGAGTGGCTCTTCAACTGCACGACGGATGATATCGCTACCTGTTTGTTGATCGTGGTTTGCACCTTTGAGTGTCTCAAGGTGTTTTACAGCGCGGAGATATGC
>DHLT01000197.1 GCA_002405405.1 Ignavibacteria bacterium UBA4661
GGCTGGAGAACTTGTTTCTGTTTTTCCACTTAGTGATTTTTTGCTCATACCAACTCCATATAAAACTTGTGATTGATGATAGACGATGATGACCAATAATATGTAGCAGACTTTGTACTCTCAAAAGAACAAAGTGCTTGATGATGCTGTATTAACTTATCTCAGCACAAAACAACTTTGTATCAAAGAAATTGATATTGAAATTAGAGAAAATGCCCGTATGAAAAAGAAGAAAAAAAGTCTAAATTCGTCTTACGGAGATGCAAAGCAAAGTGCCGGTTAATAAACCGTCTTGATACATTCCTGCTTTGCCGACGAAGCAAAAACAGATGACAACGTGTGCATAACAATCAATCATAGTGATAATCATAGCAGTGTATATACCATGAGGAGAGAGTATACTCTGCTGATCTGTAAGCCAAATAGTATTCGCATTTAAATCAACAGTTGATTTTAGGGTAGCGGAATTTGCTCGATTCTTCAGAACATAGTACCATTCTTACAATGCTGTTACAGGATGATGTGCATAAAGATGCACTCTCTATCGGCATGAGTAACAGCATGTCGCCGGAAATGGATGCTCTTTATCGCGTTCTTTTTGCAAATGTCCATGACGCTATTGCGCTTGTGGATATACAGTCCGGTTGCATTGTTGATGCTAACTCTGCATGGACAGAACTCTATGAATGCGAGCGTTCACAACTCATTGCGCAACAGCCATTACTCGTCTCCTTTTCTTCCGAACCGGAGGAAACAAAACTGGTGTTGATAGAATTACAACGAGGTTTAGAGTTGAAGCGTATCCAGCGAAAGCATCGTTCGGCTTCGGGTCGTGAGTTTGTCGTTGAAAAATCTTGTATTCCTTTTATGCTTCAACGCAGACGCTTTGCGTATATCATCACACGTGATATCACTGACAAACTCAATGTCGAAAAGGCACTTCGCATTAGTGAAGAACAGTTTCGCACATTGGTACAAAATACCAAAGACGGCATCGTTATTGTCGATATGCTGGGCATTCCCCGTTTTATGAATCCAGCCGCACAACGTCTGTTTGCACGTGAAGAACAAACAATGATCGGCAGTCCATTCGGCTTTCCTATTCTTGCACAACAAACAACGGAGATTGATATTATCGGACCTAATGGCACCTCTTCCGTATGTGAAATCGGCATTACCGAAACACGATGGAATGGAGACAATGCTTACATCGTCCTTATGCATGACATTACGGATCGTAAAAAAGCAGAAGATGAAATGCGCCGTAGCGAGGAAAAATTTCGTCTGCTTTCCGAAGCAATGCGCGACATGGTGTGTCTGCATGCTCCTGACGGTACTTACTTGTATGTTTCACCTTCTTCTTATGATTTGCTCGGTTACACACCCGAAGAAATGATCGGAAAAAACCCGTACGATCTCTTTCATCCAGAAGATTTGCACACAATCAAACAAACAGCGCATATTCCTGTCGTCGAAGGCGCACGTGATGTTGTTACAGAATATCGTATTCGTCGAAAAGATGAGGAATATGTTTGGTTTGAAACGATTAACCATCCCATTCAAGATGACTATGGTCGTGTAGTAAGTATTCAAACTGCTTCACGTAATATCACCGAACGTAAGCACGCTGAACAAAAAATACGTGCGTCCCTTGAAGAAAAAGAAATTCTCCGGCGCGAGGTCTATCATCGTGTTAAAAACAATCTTCAAATCGTATCAAGTTTGCTTCACTTACAATCTGAAGTTATTACTGACGAACATATTCTTGGTATTCTCAAAGAGAGCAGAAATCGTGTCCAATCAATGGCATTGGTGCATGAGCGTTTGTATCAATCAACCGATCTTTCGAAAATTGATTTTCGTGAATATGTACGTACACTAACATCGGAATTGCTTTATGCCTTTAATGCGTCGCAACGACAAATCAGCCTAAACGTTATTGCACATGATGTTTTTCTCACTATTACAACAGCGATTCCTTGCGGACTTATTCTGAATGAATTGATTACCAATGCCTTGAAATATGCTTTTGGCCATCGAGTCGGTGGTACTATTTTTATTGAAATGGAACACATTGTTTCTGAATCTCAGGAACGAGACGATCACGATCATCATCGTTCGCAGAAATATCGTTTGACTGTAGCTGATAATGGTATCGGATTACCGGAGGCAATTATGAAAAATCTCAATGCCGCTCCCCGTGCTTACACACGTACAACCTTAGGCTTACATCTCGTTCATATCCTTTCCCGTCAAATGAATGCTTTGTTTCATGTTGGCAGCCATTCTGAAAATGGCGGTACGCGATTTACCATTGAATTCACAGAATAGAATCATGCAGATATAGAACAATAATGTGCAACAACCTGTATATTGCCTTTTCTCATAAACATACAATTCATACTTTACCAAATACACCAATACCACATTGATTTTTATGCAACCGATGCTCTCGCCACTCACTGAGATTGCTTCTACACTTTCGACTCTGTCGTTTTCTCCACCGCGTCTTGCAGGTAAGTCGAAGAACAGTTCTTCATCAACAATACTTCCTCATCCTGTACGAGTGTACATCGTTGAAGACGAAGCAATTATTGCTGATGACTTGCAACGTGTCCTTGAGCGTATGGGCTATATTGTGCTCGGTACGTCCTCTACCGGGCTTGACGCTATCGCCAATATCATCGAAACACAACCCGACATTGTTATGATGGACATCATGCTCAAGGGTGATCTCGACGGCATTGCGACCGTTGACAAACTCTACGAAGATTATCAATGTCCTGTGATATACTTAACAGCTTATGCCGATGAAAAAACTCTTCGTCGTGCTAAACTGACCGAACCTTTTGGCTACATTCTTAAGCCTTTTATGGATCGAGAGGTCTATGCAACCATTGAGACTGCTTTATATAAATTTCAAATGGAACGACGCTTGGCGGAGAGTGAATTTAAGCTCCGCGAATTGAATCAAGCCAAAGACAAACTTTTTTCAATTGTATCGCATGACCTACGCAATCAGGTATTTGGTTTAACCAGCATGACCAATTTCCTTTCAAAAAAATTCGTGGAGTTAGAGCAAGAAGAATCAAAAGAAATGATTGATACGATTCATCATGCCGTCAAACATTTGTATAATCTCCTTGATAATCTTCTGCAATGGGCACAAGTGCAGACAAGCGGTATTCAATTCAAACCCCACGACATGGATATGGCACATATTGTGCGCCATGCTGTCGAAGCATACCAAGAAAATCTCCGTATGAAATCGATCACTCTCATCAATCAAGCTCAGGAAGAATGTGTGATGCGTGGTGATAGCCAGCTCCTGCTTTCTGCCTTGCAAAATCTTCTTTCGAATGCAATTAAATTCACACCAGTAGGAGGATTTATTACGATCACGGCAACAGCTACACCTACACATGTTGATGTTGCAATTGCCGATACCGGTATCGGGATGAACAAATCTGAAATTGAAGAACTTCTTGCCGAAACACACCACCACTCGCGACGCGGCACACAAAATGAACGCGGCACAGGTCTCGGACTTATTCTTGCCAAGGAATTTATCGAATTACACAATGGATCATTGTCGATCCAAAGTATTCCCCAAATTGGTACAACATGTACGATCTCTGTGCCTCGTTGATAGATACATTTAGTCTCGTACATCAATTGCACACAAAGGTCGTAAAGAAGAAATCAGCACAAAGAAACATGATGTGCATCATATCTTTGCACTTATAACAGTTGTCTTGTTCATGTTTCTCCTGTTTCATTCTTCATGGTTGATCTTCATTCGCTCACGACTTTTGGTGTGCCTGCGACAGCCGACACCTTGATTCACGCCGATACACCCGAAATACTTCTTTCAGCTCTCCGTACAGCTCATGGAGCCAATACCCCATGGCTTGTTCTTGGCGGAGGAAGTAATATTCTTTTCACAAAGCATTTTTCGGGTACGATTATTCGTAATGAACTTCACGGCATTCATATTGTCGAGGAAACAGAACACCATGTAATCATTGATATTGAAGCAGGTGAGAATTGGCATACTATCGTAACCTACTGTGTTGAGCGCAATTGGAGTGGTATCGAGAACTTAGCTCTTATTCCCGGCACTGTTGGAGCGGCTCCGGTACAAAATATCGGTGCATATGGCGTAGAATTACGCGAAGTTCTTGTCAGCGTTACGGGCTATGATATACCGCAAGACACCATTCGTACACTTTCTAATGAGGAATGTGGATTTGGCTACCGTAATAGTATCTTCAAGCAGGAATTGAAAGGTCATTTTGTGATAATGTCCGTGCGATTGCAATTATCCAAACAACCACAACTGCGCACCAACTATGGTTCGGTTGAAATGCTTCTCAAACATATTCCTATAGCAGAGCGTACGATCCGCGATGTATATGATACCGTCATTCTCATTCGCAAAAGCAAATTGCCCGATCCAGCACAGATTGGCAATGCAGGTTCATTCTTCAAGAATCCTGAGATCCCTTCAACACATGCCCATGAGATTTTAGCGGAGTATCCATCAGCCCCAATTTTTCCTCTGCCCAATGGTAAAACAAAAGTTCCGGCGGGATGGCTCATCGAAACACTTGGTTGGAAGGGCTATCGCAATACCGATACAGGATCGGGTTATGCAGGCGTACACAGCGATCAAGCATTGGTTTTAGTTAATCATGGTGGTGCACAAGGCAAAGAGATTCAAGATCTTGCTGAATCTATACGCAAATCAGTCTGGCAGAAATTTTCTATTCTTCTCGAAACAGAAGTGAATATCCTCTAACTCTTTCATGTTCCACCGACTATCCGGGTAGATCTCATGAATTATATTTTTCTACTTATTGTTGGACTGCTTACCATGTCAGCAACAAGTTATGCACAACTCTCGCCTGCTGTGCAAAAAGTTCGAGAATACCGGATGGCACACGAACATACGATCATACAAGAATTTCGAGAGTTTCTTACCTTACCTAATCTGGCAACCGATAGTATCAATATCTTACGCAATGCACAGTTCCTTATCCGCATGATGCAACAGCGTGGCATTGCGAATGTACAATTGCTTCGTGGCACAAAGTCCTCAGCTCCGCCTGCAGTCTATGGCGAAGTGATTGTCCCCGGTGCAACGCGTACACTTGTGCTATATGCGCACTACGATGGGCAACCCGTGAATCCTTCGGAGTGGGTCGAAGGAAGCAAACCTTTTGCTCCGATTCTCCGCACAGCCGCTCTTGATAAAGGTGGTACGACAGTTGAATTTCCTACCGGACCTACGCACTTCAACCCTGAATATCGCATCTATGCACGCTCTGCATCCGATGACAAAGCCGGTGTACTTGCTATTCTTGAAGCATATTCCGGCTTGCGCAAAAGCAATATTACGCCAACTATCAACATCAAATTTTTCTTCGAGGGTGAAGAGGAATATGGATCACCCAATCTGGGTGATATTCTTGCGACCCATAGTGCACTACTTCAATCTGATGGTTGGGTCATCTGCGATGGTCCGGTACATCAATCAGGACGCAAGCAAGTCGTTTGCGGTGTACGTGGCGATGTAGGCATGGAGATTACCGTCTATGGTCCGAAGCGTCCGTTGCACAGTGGGCATTATGGTAATTGGGTGCCGAATCCTGCACAAAAATTAGCAACTCTCCTTGCCGGTATGAAGGACGCTCATGGTACTGTACTTATTGATGATTTTTACACGGATGCTACTCCATTCACGCAAGAAGAACGCGATGCTATTCGTGCCATTCCACATATTGAAGAGCAATTACAACGAGAGTTTGGTATTGCTAAGCCCGATGGTGCAGGCAAAAATCTCCTTGAATTACTCAATCTTCCTTCGCTGAATATCAATGGTTTGCGCAGTGCTAATGTCGGCACAATGGTGGCGAATGTTATTCCTACACAAGCAATTGCCGCCCTTGACTTACGACTTGTTCTTGGTAATGATTGGCAGCGACAGATAGGTAAAGTCAAGCGTCATATCGAAAAAATGGGGTATTATGTTCTCGATCGTGAGCCAACTGACAGCGAGCGTATACAACATTCTCATATTGCAAAAGTACGCGTTGCATCGGGCTATAATGCCCAGCGTACACCGCTACGACATCCTCTTGCACAGTCCGTTGTTAAAGCAGTGCAAACAAGTTCCGAAGAACCTATTGTTGTCGTTCCTACCCTCGGTGGCAGTTTACCTTTGTACTTGTTTGAAAGCATTCTCAAGACAACAACAGTCACGGTTCCGATTGCTAATCATGACAATAATCAACATGCCGAGAATGAAAATATCCGCTTGCAAAATTTATGGAACGGCATCGAAACCTTTGCAGCCATTATGTCCATGCAACCACGTTGAGGAAAGACCATCAACGATGGCGCAGAAGTTTATCCGCCATACGCACCAAAGCGGTGCACACCACTTCGCCATAATAGACGCATACCGCCATAACAGATAAATGCCCATGCAATGGCTTTCAGTATTTCAAGAAGAGCTTGTTCGTGGGAAATCATGCCCACAGCAGTAGCGGCAGGAACATAACTGATGAATTGAAACGGCAACCATGATGATATGGTACGAAATGGTTCCGGCAATAGCGAGAGCGGACCCCATTCACCGGCAAGAAGTACAAAAGCAATATCTTGGATGACATGCAGTGTCCAAACTTCATCCATCCAAAACGCGAGATACGATGTTGCCAACGATATACTCGAACGCATCACCATTGCACAGAGAATCATCGGCACAGCAAGCAAGCATCCTACAAGCGAGAGATGTACAAACTCACGTATTGTGGGCACAACAAAAGCAGTAAAAGTCATTGCTAAAACCAAGAGAAAAGCAATCGTGCGCTCCGCCATTGAAGCACTTAATACATACCACCAATGTGCAATCGGCTTCAACAGATACTTATTCAAATCACCTTGGCGAATTTCATCGGAAGCATTACGCTCATATCGACCGACCTGAGAAAGACGAAAGCAGATGACTGCAGCAATGATATACGATTGCATCACTGAGAATGGTATTCCTTGCAATTGACTACTTCCCGATTTGTGTTCATACACTGCTTGCCACAAATACCACCCGACACAGACCGCTACCAACAAGGTTAGAACCGTGTTCGTAAAAAAATTAATGCGATACTCCGTTGCATTTACCAACGCAGTTCGCCACACGGAAAAGTACAAACGCAAGGCATTCATAGCATATCAAAAAAGAAATTCTACTCTAAGAGCAGATTAATTCTGCTGATGCGGTGTCCATGTGTCCGGCACATCAATTTCCATCAGCAACATTGCAGAAGCAATAGCTTTACCTTGCGCATCAAGTTTCAAGGAAACTGTTCCACCACCGCCTAATGTATTATGCAAAACAAAATTGACTGCCCATAAATTAGGCAACTCAAACCGCTCGACTTTCCCCTTGCAAATACCTCTAAAATGCTCTTGTACACGCTCTTCCGTGAGTTGTTCAAGCAAAATCGGATAATCTTCTTGTCGGTAAGCAATCACACCGCAATTTGCCGCATCGCCTTTGTCGCCACTTCGTGCATGAGCCACTGCATCAAGTCGAATTTTCATGGTTATTGACCTTGTTGATAAATGAGAAAAGAAAAAATTACTGTATGTATATTTTTCGATGAAGTAT
>DHLT01000024.1 GCA_002405405.1 Ignavibacteria bacterium UBA4661
GAGCGCATGTATCAAGCAATTCAAGGTACAGGCGGCACAGCACGCTTAGTGATGCTACCCGCTGAAAGTCATGGTTATGCCGCACGTGAATCCATTTTGCATACCATTGCAGAAATGCTTGACTGGGCTACGACATACACGAAGTAATACACCATGAATCATTGTACTATTTAAAGGGCAGGAGATTTCTTCTGCCCTTTGTAGTTTTCACTCAAGCATATACTGTCTCCATATTTTTTTCCTGCTATGCACACAAATACAACGCTCTGTGCCGAACTCAAAACAACCAAACCGACATCATTACGTCTTGTGGGAATTACCGGCGGCATCGGTACAGGAAAGTCCGCCGTGAGCGACATCTTACGTAGTATGGGGTATGTCGTCATGTCCTCCGATGATATAGCCAAAGACATCATGGAGCAAGACGATGTTCGTGCAGAGTTGCGTTCTGCTTTTGGTAATGATATTTTTCAGGATGATGGTACCTACCACCGCCCTGCAATTGCTCGACTTATTTTCGGCAATCATGATCGAGCACAAGAGTATCGCGAGCGCATTAATGGCATTACACATCCACGTGTGATTCGGGAGATGTATCGTCGTGCTATAGAGCAGTATCATCGTGGTCAAACGCTCATCTTCAATGAAAGTGCCTTGCTATTTGAAACAGGATTGTATACATGCTATGACTCCATTGTCACCGTCACTGCGCCACTTCCTCTCCGGTATGAACGCTTACGTCTGCGAGGCATGGCAGATGATGATATCACCTTGCGCATTGCACAACAATTACCTGACGAAGAAAAACAATCTCGTTCAAGCATGGTGATTGATAATAGTGCCTCTCTCGAAAGACTACACCATCAAGTTCAGGAGATGCTTGCAGGTATTCAATAAAAAATGGTAAGTTTCATCCGCATTCTTTCTATGCCATGCCGTAATCACCCTCTTCTTGTTTTTGCCCCGTTTTTTTCACCCTTTTCTTTTTTCAAGGACACCTTTATGAAACGAGACCTACACGTTCGTATGCTTCTTCTCATCGTTGGAGCGATGATTGGAGTATCAAGCTATTCTCTCCATGCGCAAACATTTTTCTATGCCAATCTGAGCGGTGCGCAGGAAGTTCCTGCTGTTACCACTGCATCCCTTGGTACAGCTTGGGCAGTGTTGAGTGCTGACCGCACACGACTTACCTATCAACTCACCTATGCTCGCTTGCAAGGTACCTACACAGTATCGCATATCCATCAAGGAGCAACAGGTTCGAATGGTGGTGTTCTTCATGGCTTTACAATACCAACAACGACGAACACAATACGCGGCACATGGACGGGCATTACCTCTGCACAAGCTGATGCTTTGCTTGCCGGTAACACGTATTTCAACATCCATTCTTCGACTTCACCTGCGGGTGAAATTCGTGGACAACTTCTCCAAACTACAACCGGTTCTGTTCCATATGTCATAGATATTTCACCCGACCAAGTTCCCTTATCACTCCTTACCGGTCGTGGAACAGGGTTCTTTATCCTTAATGGCACTGTTGCATCCTATAGCATTACTCTTGCTGCAATGCCGGTACCTATCACTGTGTCGCATTTTCATCGTGGCAGACGTGGTGTGAACGGCGGTGTAGCACAAGGTATTACATTCACTGATAGCACTCTGAATGGCACATGGACAATGAACCAAAGTGATCTTGACACACTCCGTGCTAATAGCATCTATGTGAACATTCACACACAACGCAATCCTGCGGGTGAGATCCGTGGGCAAGTAGAGCCAATTGCAACCGTATTGACCAGTGTACGTGATTTCCCCGCAAGTTTACTGGCAACAGCCGAACTTTCTCCGAATCCTGCTTCTGATCAAGCGCAACTTTCCTTCACACTTCGTCAACCAACCTTGATGACGATTGAGGTAGTGAATCTTCTCGGTCAGCGCATGGCAGTCATTGCTCCTGAAACCATGATGCATGGCGATTGTCGTATCACGATCACGACACCGAATATAGCACCGGGCATGTACTTTGTCCGCATGAGTAGTAGCACGATGATGAAGTCAATTCCCCTCGTCATTCAACGATAGAACGCAAGAGTACGCTACAGATATACACAACAAAAAAGCATGGCAGATGGATAGAGCGATGTACTCTCCAACTGCCATGCTTTGTTTTACACTGTTCTTTTTATCACCCTTCTCGCTTGTATCGACGAAATGGTACATGGCGTCCTTGTGCTAATGGCATGAGGATTTCATCGACAAGAACACGTAATGCTATACGTTGAGTAGGCATAGCAATCCGATGGAGTGCATCTTGCTCTGTCAGCCATGCATAGTCGGCATGCTCATCCGAGAGTATGACATCGGGTTTTGTAACAATCGCCGCAAAACTTGGTACGCTTTGGATAGCATCACGTTCAGCATCAAAAAATTGACCAATATATGGCACAACCCATAATTCACCCGGCATCAGTCCTGTTTCTTCGAAAATCTCGCGCCATGCAGTTTGAAGAGCAGTTTCACCCTCTTGAATTGTTCCGGTAATACCCTGCCACACCAAAGGAAAGAGCGATGCCTGAGCAGAGCGTTGTAAGACAAGAAATTTCCAACAGTCTTGTGCAATATCGAACCACACGATTTGCGCTTGTACTGTTGTTGATAAGAATGTCGGCATTGCAAGAAGAAAAAAGAGTGGTATGTTCCTACATATTGTTTTACTGTTTTGATTACTGTACGACAGGTAATGTATGAAAGAATCTCCACTCACAGCATCCCGATCATCATCAAGCCAAGAAGAGCAAATTCTTCATGAATTTCGTGGCATGCAAGGTGAACGCTTTCGTATTGGTTCATTACGCCTTTTTCAGCATGAATATCAGCGGTCAAAGCCGGCATCTTTTTACACAATAGTATGGAATCGAGCAAGTATTTCTGAGCTCACGATTGATGATATTCCTCTTGCATTAGACAAAAATCAACTCACCTTTTGTACACCCACCAATTATCTTGCTATTGCTGAAGCAGGTGATGGCATCATGCTTCAATTCAACCGAGAGTTCTACTGTGTGCAACAGCATGACCAGGAAGTGTCGTGTATCGGTTTATTGTTTTATGGTTCGGGTGGTTTTCCTGTAGTGAATACAACCGACCACAATGAACAGTTTTCTGCAATGCTCACACTCTTTGAGGAAGAGTTACGCATTCAGGATCATATTCAATCCGAGATGTTGCATGTCATTTTGAAACGATGGATAATCATTGCAACGCGACTATTTCGTTCGCAGTCGGTGTCACAAGATATTGCAGACACCTCAATTGATCTTGTACGTCAGTTTCATGTACTAGTCGAGCAACATTTCCGCACCAAGCACAGCGTTGCAGAATATGCTGATATACTCAACAAGTCACCGAAAACACTTTCAAATGTTTTTGCTAAATACAATCAACTTACCCCACGCGATATCATTCATTCGCGTATTGTAGTAGAAGCAAAACGATTGCTTCTCCACACTGATCAACAAGTCAAAGAGATCGGCTTTGCACTTGGCTTTGATGACGTACAGAACTTTTCACGCTTTTTCAAAAACATTGAGGGTATTTCTCCTATGGAGTTCAAGCATCATCATGCTCGCCGTGTATAGCATCTTTTTACCTTACGTATAAAGATACCCCACAACTATATCTGCCATTAACACCCAACACAAGAGTGCTTATTGTCATTTGTTTGAAAAAATTCTATTTTACTTTTTAGTAAGTAAGTTATTATCTATTATTCTCTTCAACACACATGAGTACAACACGTGATGAGATCATTCGTTTAGCAGAAGAACTTGTTCTTGCTAAAGGATTTAACTGGCTGAGTTATTCTGATATTTCACAGAAGCTTGGAATAAAGAATGCCGCAATTCACTACCACTTTCCAACAAAAGAAGATTTGGGATTAGCAATAATCGAGCGAGATCGTACTATGATTGCCGAGTTAATGGCAAGCTGGGAACAACAACACACCGATGCGATTGACATCATTAGTGAACTTTTTGGCGTGTATTCCAGCATTCTTCAAGGTTGCCAAGTATGTTTGATTGGCTCATTGGGCACAGATATGCTAACCCTGCCGGATGCCATGCAAGCAGAACTCAAAAAGCTTGTCAATCTCATTCTGATATGGCTCAAGAAACAATTAGAAAAAGGGCGAGCCAATGGTACAGCCGTATTCGAGGGAAGTTCTACAACTCACGCAATGGTATTATTGACGAATATGGTTGCCGGCATTCAAATAGCACGCCTGCACAATAACACCAAAGAATTTCATACTCTCACTACGCATGCTTTGAACAGCTTGCGACCAAAAGACGCAACATCTTTTCCATCATCATCGACTTCAAAATCAATTCGCACAAAGAAGCTTTAACAATAATTAACTCATACTATCGATATTTTCTCTCCGGGAAATAGTGCAAACTCTTCGGGAAGAAATGACAAGCGATAAATTTTTGCACTTACCTACTAGTAAGTAAGTTTGTACAACAACAAGTCACAAAATTCTTTCATTCTTTTTTGTTAATCGTATGTACTCGCCCTATCTCTCCGCCGAAGAAATGAAACAACTTGAGCAGATAGTTCAAAACGAACAGAAAGCATTTGAAGCAGAGTATCGCCGCAACTCCGGCGTACTCAATCGCTCGACAGAATATCGCGGTGCATCGGCTATAGTGCCGAACAGTGCCCAAGACATTTGCCCGATCATGGTGGGGTCGCATATACCCTCTATTACTCTTCCTGATAGATCAGGCAATCTTGTCAATATTCAAGACACTTTATCCGACAAACCTGCAGTCCTCATCTTTTATCGTGGCGGATGGTGTCCGTATTGTAATTACCAACTCAGTAATATGCTCCTTGTCGAAGAATACCTTGATCGTTTAGGGTACAACATTTTTGGTATTTCGCCGAGCAGTGTCAAGTATTTAACTAGCGATACCACACCGCATTTCATGAAGTTTCAACTACTCTCTGATGCAAGCATGGAAATATCTCGGCAATTTGGCATAGCATATCGTCTTGATGATGACCAGCACGGTGCATGGAAACAAGAATACAATATTGACATCACACAATATTCCGAGCAATCACATCGTCAATTACCCGTGCCCTCTGTCTTCATTGTTGATCGCACAGGCACGATTCGCTATCGCTTTGTTCATCCCGATTACACCATTCGCTTACGCACAGAAAAACTCCTTATGATGGCAGAAGTTTTTGCCCATGCTTAGACATTTATACACAGTACATCATTCTTCATTTTCTCTCACTTTTTTTACTTCATACTATGTTTTCTTTTTCTTCCTATCGTTCCTCTGTCAGCACGGCTACGTATGAATCATCGCAGTCTGCTGATAGTAATCGCACAGCTCTTGCTTCCTTCTATTCGTCATGGCAAAGAATAGCTCCTTCGCTTGCCGATTTCTTCTTACGGTTTTCAGTTGCACTCATTCTCTTGTGGTATGGTGCATTTAAATTCACACCATCGGAAGCAAAAGCAATTGAAGAATTACTTCTTCACAGCCCCCTCTTTGCATGGATGCTCACGCTGTTATCACTCCAAAGTATTTCCAATTTGATTGGTACGATTGAGATTATCACAGCCCTTGCTTTGCTTGTTCCTCGTACGTCGTCATTCCTGCTACTCCGCATATTCTCCTTAGTAGGCGGCATTCTCGGCACTGTTACATTTCTTGCCACAGTGTCATTTCTCTTTACAACACCGAATACATTTAGAGTCATTGATGGACTTCTTGTACCGGTCGGCGCGGGTGGATTTGTCATCAAAGATATTGTTCTCTTGGCGGTATGTTTCTATCATGTCGCAGTATACAACAATACATCATCATCCGTTTTTGAGTGAGATTATCATGTTGAATTCTCTGCATTTGGTACCCCGTACAACCTTTGGTGGAACAGCTTATGCTCCTGCCGGTGAATCGTTGTTCCCGTCTGACTCTATAGCACCCCTGCAATCGTATCCAACAATTGACACCATTGTAGAGAATCTTCAAGATGAAGTAGAACATCTTCGTCGAGATGTTGAACTTCACAACAATTTGCTTCATGAACTTTCGCATAATGTCAAGAACCCTCTGACAACAATTCTTCTCTTGGCAGAACGTATCCAACGTGTCCAATATGATCCGGCTACTGCAAAGTACTTTGCTACTTTATACGATAATGTTGATCGTATCTGCAATATCATCAATCGTGTTTCGACAGAACTTCGACAACATCATACAGCAAATGGTGAAGTGGCAGTGGCAGGCGAGGAGGTAATTTCAATGACGACGATCATCGCTCACCTGCTCGAAGAGTATCGCATGCGTGCTGTTGAGAAATCCGTACGGATTCAATATCACGCTTCAACAGAAGATCTTTATTTACTTGGTGATCGGTCTTCAGTTATTGAAATTTTTGATAATCTTTTCTCCAATGCGCTTAAATACACACCATTTGGAAGTACGATTACCATTGTTGTCAAGCACACAGAGCAAACGCTCACTGTTGCCATTCAGGATGAAGGCTATGGCATCAAAGACGAAGAAAAACATCTGCTCTTTCGCAAGTTTTCTACACTGAGTGCTCGACCGACTAATGGCGAAGAGTCTACAGGATTAGGATTATACATTACGCAACGGCTTGTTCATGCGATGGGAGGAACAATTTCGTGCGAGAGCACATGGATGCATGGGGCGACCTTTACGGTTCAGTTCACTCGATATACTTCCATTCATTAAAGATCACTTTGAACGTATGTCGTGAATTTTCTCTTTCGGGAAAAACTGATATACTTTCGGGAAATGGTGATAAGAGTACGGCGCACTTTATGTACGATCTTTGCAAAGAATATATCTGCTATTGCACTAACCGGTTTTTCATCATCCTCGCAGGACATAGGTTTTGACATGCACGCTTTTCGATTTTCGCTATCGGTTTTTGCTCTTCTTGTTTTGACATCCTATCATCTGTTTGGTCAGGGATGCAGCGATGCTGGCGTTTGCACGATGAGTAGCTTTAAGCCGAGTGATAGCAGTCATGCGTATCATCAGATAAAAGTTGGTGCCTTTATTGGCAAAGCTGATAATTCAGTGACAGTTTTTGGCAATTATGCGGAGTACAATACTCTGCTGTCTGAAGCTTTTGGTATTGACATAAAACTGACCTCATTGGCTCAAAATGGTCGCGGCATTTCTACCTTTGGATTATCGGATATTTTCGTCAATGTGAACTATAAAGTGAGTGAATCTCTCAGCTTTACATTAGGCACCAAAATTCCATTGCTGGGCTCGAATACCCTGCTGAA
>DHLT01000248.1:0-2232 GCA_002405405.1 Ignavibacteria bacterium UBA4661
TGCCATAGCCCATGTTGTTACGGCAACCGGAACGCTTCACTATGTGGTCATCTTTAGCATATCGCGCAAAACAATAACGATTGCTGATCCTGCCATAGGTATGCGAACGCTTTCGCATGATGAGTTCTGCAAAGAGTGGACGGGTGTGCTGGTGCTTCTTGCTCCGAGTATCGATTTTACGCCGGGCGACATGCGTGAGTCTATGGCACAACGGCTTCTGCGTATTATTGCTCCGCATCCTGCATTGATTGTAGAAGCGGCATTGTGTGCATTTTCCTATACAATACTGGGCTTTGCAACATCGTTTTACTTGGAGTATCTGATTGATACAGTGTTGCCCGATGGCAATCTCAAGCTACTTGCTCTGTTGAGTATTGGTATGCTTGGTATCATGATATTTCGATCACTTTTTACATGGGCGCAGTCATCGTTGCTGATTCACCTGTCGCAGAAAGTTGATGTCATGTTGATTTTGGGATACTACCGACACATTCTTTCATTGCCACAATCGTTCTTTGATACACGCCGTGTTGGTGAGATTATTTCACCTATCAATGATGCTGTAAAAATTCGTGTTGCTCTGAGTTCTATCTCGCTGACAATCTTAGTCGATGGCATGGTCTTGACCATTGCAACCATGCTGATGTTCACGTATTCGTGGAAATTAGCATGTATTGGGTTAGCATCGTTGCCACTTTTTATGGCAGTGTTTTTTGCATTGCGGAAGTCTGTTACGACCGTACAACGCAGAATGATGGAACAAAATGCAGAGGTGGAATCGCAACTGATTTCATCGGTGAGTGGTATTACGACCGTGAAACTATCGCAAGCAGAATCGGTAATCTATTTCAAGATTGAGCAAAAATTTGTTGCGCTGATGCGGAGTATTATGCGATCAAGCTACCAAGGAGTTATCAACGCCATGGCAAGCGAGATTATCGGTTTTGGTGCTTTTGTCGCTCTTGTATGGTTGGGTGGTACTATGGTAATCGAGCGAGGCATGACCGTAGGCGAATTGATGTCGCTCTACACACTCATTGCTTATGTTACAGGACCGGCAAGTCGGCTTGTGGGCATTCATCAACAAGTGCAAGAAGCATACATCGCGGCAGATCGCATTTTTGAAATCCTTGCACTCGAAACAGAAGACACTCTACACAAAGGTACTGCTCAACTCTCGCCCGCAGGAATTGACTCGATTGTATTTCATCAGGTAAGTTTTCGCTATGGTTCGCGTTCAGCGGTCTTGCAGAATATCAACTTGACCATACCACGTGGCACGATGTGTGCTATTGTCGGTGAGAGTGGTTCGGGCAAATCAACGATAGCAAAGCTCTTGCAGGGTTTGTATGAGCCAAGCAGTGGTAGTATTCTCTTGGGCGGAGCAAGCATACAGGAAGTCTCTTTGGAATCGCTCCGGTCTTGTATTGCAACGATTCCACAAGCAGTAGAAATTTTCCCATTATCCATCATTGAGAATATCACCATAGGCGATTCAAAACCCGACAAAGAACGTGCAATGAGAATTTGCCGGTTTATTGGGGCAGAAACATTTATTGAGAAATTACCGCAACAATGGGATACTGTCTTGGGCGAGTTTGGTGCAGATATATCGGGCGGGCAACGACAGCGTCTTGCGATTGCACGAGCATTATACCGTTCGCCGAGTATTTTGATTATGGATGAAGCCACCAGTGCGCTTGATAGCGCATCGGAGCAAACAATTCACAATGTGATGAAAGCATTGCGCGAGTATGGTTTGACTATGATTGTGATTGCGCATCGACTCAGTACCATTGCGATGGCAGATACCATTGTAGTGCTACAAAACGGTGCTATTGTTGAGCAAGGTACGCATCAAGAATTATGTTTGAAAGAAGGTGTGTACTATGAGTTATTGCAACGACAGACGATGAATGGTAACGAACAAAAAATTTGTCCATGATACAAGTGCAGTGAAGTGAAGATGTGTTTCGTGATTACGCAATAAAAAAATCGCACAATATTTTTTTTATCTCTAATGAAGTGCGTTGAAGCAATGTAGTGTAAATGAGCTCGACACTATGTAGCTAATTATCATTAGTGAATTAACATTTATTCTATATCAGTTATGAGTTGTTCGAATAGTCTTGTGGGAACACCTCCTTCAAAAATGTTGCCTTTGTCTTTAGCAGAGACAGAAACAATCAATGGAGGTAATGCTGTAGTTTATGCGGTCGTTGCTGGAGTGGC
>DHLT01000248.1:2391-6326 GCA_002405405.1 Ignavibacteria bacterium UBA4661
TGGAGTGGCTATAAATCTTATCAGTGACTTTTTATCAAATACTACTCAAAAGCTTGAAGAAATAAAGCGTGGTTTTGATGCAGGTTGGAATGCCGCAAACGGCAAGTAAGTTTAATTATTTTTCTATCAACTTTATTGCACAGCAATCTATATGCAAACGAATATCCAAACAAATATACAGACATCCCTTTTTGATGCAAAATCATCGAAGATAACTACTTTATCCGAAAATGATATGGTTAATGTCAATGGTAGCGATGGAGTTTACTATCTCTTGGGAATGGTAGCCGGTTATGTCACTGCATCTGTATCTCTTGCGTTTACAGAGCGAATGAACTCAAGTAGTGGCAACACTGCTACGGTGTCGATTATTCGGTAAACAATATACAATTGAGGAATGTCATCGCTTACAGGCGATGACATTCCCATAAGTACTCAATAAAAAACACGCTAATATTTATTGCAATGTATCTATGAAGAACATTTTTGGCAAAAACCGTTATCTCATCGACCAATTGTTGTTGAGAAGGGAACCTATAATCACCTTGATAATAGCTTGTATGCTCATTCTTGGTCAAATACCACTCTTGTTGACTATTATTGTACAAGCGATGCGTGGTGCTATTCGACCTCAACGAGAAGGTGTTTCCTATATGAGTAGTGAGGTACTGCAAGTACCTGATGTGGCTATTGCCTTTCTGATTTTGGTTCCATTTGCTTTGACCTTTTCTCTCTTGTTGTGGTATGGCAAAAAGCGTTGGGGATACGCATTAGAAGACTATATCACCTTTAATCGCCGATTAGATTGGCAACGGTTGTGGTTTTCTTTCAAGATTGTTTTTGGTGTTCTCATCGGAGTTCTTTTGGGTTCAATTTTAGTGAATTGGAATGGGCGGTATATCTATCGTTTGTTCACATGGGATTGGTTCTTATTTCTGCCCATAGCACTGCTTTTTCTGCCAATGCAAGCAGCATTAGAAGAGATTTTTTTTCGTAAAATTCTTTTTCAAAGGGTATTAAGGCAGACAATTAGTATGCATTGTAGCCTTGTTATATCAAGTCTTGTTTTCTGCGGAGTGCACTGGGTTAATCCTGAGATGAACTTTGAAAGTAAGTGGGTTATATTGGCGGTAATGTTTATCGCAAGCATGGTATGGGGATATATATCAGTGTATGATCGCGGGCTTGAATTTGCCATCGGTTGGCACACTGCAATTAATCTTATCATCTTTCTCGTGTGCAATTATGAGGGATCGGTAATCCCTAGTCCAGCATTACTTCTTGACACATCAAAGCATTTTCACAGCGTGTATGAGATGACTATTAAGTCAGTCTTTATTTTCATTCCCCAAACAGCGTTAGCACTGTATTATCTCCAAAAAGAGTATTCCTTTCTCCCAGTAGAAAGTATGTCCTACGGTGTTCGATTATTGCGTGTATTCAACAAACCATATTCTTCAACAAAAGAACAGTCGTCAAAAATCTCTTGATTACAGCCCATGCCACGACCAATTATTATCGAATCATCAGATGCTACTGATATCATGATTGTATCACTTAGTAAGCCATCATCGGCACTACGTATGGCATACTATATTCTGTTTGGCTTGCTGATAGGCATAGGAGTGTGGGCATATTGGTGTGTGATAGATATTCGTGTTGTAACGTATGGTGTTATTCGTCCATTAACAGGAGCGCAAACACTTCATGCTCCATTAACGGGAACGATTCAAAGTATTGGTGTAAAGGAATTTCAATGGGTTAATGCGGGAGATACGATAGCATTATTTGATACAAAAATAGTAGAAGAGAAAATTGCACTGTGCGATGCCAAACTCGAACACCACAAACAAGAAGAACATGATCTATCAATGCTACAGTCGGGTCAAATGAAAGAACCATTTGCTTTGGCAGAATTTCGCCATGAGTATCAAGTAGCTCTTAAAGAGCAAAAACTGTATGAAAGAGAGTTACAACTTTTATCGGCAAAACTGAATAGGGCAGATCAATTGTTATCAAAAGATTTCGTGAGTAGAGAAGAGCAAGAAAGAGCTAAGCTTGATGTCGATCAAAAAGAGATTACCTTTCGTCGCTGGCAACAACAGCGTTTCCGTGAAATATCCGAAAGGATTGAGCGAGTACGGCGTGCAAAGCAAGAAATAGAAACAGAGAAAAAAAACTTGCTTCTTGAGCAGAGTAAATCTCATCTGGTTGCGCCAATATCAGGGTATGTAACAACACTTCCGATACGAAATAGGCAGTCTTTCATGGCGATTGGCGAGGTTGTCTGTGTCATTACACCCAAAGAAGAACTGATAGCAGAGATGTACATTCCTGCAAAAGATATTGGCTTTATTGGTAAAGGGTTGCCGATTTCTTATCAAATTGATGCTTTCCCATTTCAAGAGTGGGGATTTGCGCATGGCAATGTGCAAAACATATCTCAAGACTATGTGGTGCAAAGCCAAGATACTCGTAATGGTGTAGCAAATTTTAAAGTTATTGGGAGTTTTCGATTAGACTCATTAGTGTCGCCTCGGCAATTGCGTGCAGTCAAGTTAAGTGCCGGATTAACGTACCGTGCTTCTATTGTTGTTGCACAAAAACGCATGATTGAATTGGTGTGGGATAAGTCAGTGCGTTATTTTTCGTTGTCATAGTCTTTCATCTATGCAACAATGGTGGTCAATCGATAAGAAATTATCTTTCAACGTATTGTTGATGTGAAATCACTTCACCCTTGCAGGGTTCTTTTGGACAAAATCTGCCCAATTTGAGGCACGCTTTGCGCCGGGAGCGGCAGAATTCATACGGTACAGGTGGCACAAACACACGGCAAGAGCATCGGTAGCATCGTAAAACTCAGGTGTTTCTTCGATTTTGAGTAAATGCTTAATCATGTATTGCACTTGCTCTTTGGAGGCATTACCATTGCCCGTAACACTACGCTTTACTTCTTTGGGCGAATACTCGATGGTGGGGAGTTCACGATTGACTGCCGCCAAAATCGCCGCGGCACGCGCATGAGCGAGTTTGACAACCGATGCAACATTCTTGTGGTAAAAGACTGACTCGATGGCGAGCATATCGGGTAGCGAACGATCAATCACTTTCTCCAATCGTTCGTAAATAATTTTGAGGCGGAGCGGAATAGATTCTTCGCGTTTTTTTGCTTCGATGACCCCGTATTCAATCAAGGTGATATGTTTGCCTTCTTTTTCGATGACACCATAGCCACACACAATACTGCCGGGATCAACACCAAGAATGCGCATAGGGATTTATTCCAACGATGAATCCACAGGTACTACCACAAGTTCTTCAAGGTTGGGAAGAATAGTTTTATCTTTCACAATGTCCGGAAGAGATTTGTAGACAATGTCGTTTTGTGCTTGCTCAGTTGGACGAATGTCCTTGATGTATAATTGCATCATAGCTTTGCCGCGTTGTTGGGTTGTTTCTTCAATAGAATACACAATAGAAAGCGGAGTATTTGCCGAACACATTTCGAGGAGATCACCAAGATTAAAACCAATCGCATCGACGATCGTTGTACCATGGCGCAAACGAAGTTTTAAATGATTTTTACCGACAATCACCGGACGGCCTGCCGTGAAGACATGATGCGTGAGAAATTGTGGTTTGGCATTGTGATAACCATACGGAGCAAATTGTCGCAGGAGCATGACAAAATGCGTTGAAATATCCGTAAAGGCAATTTCAGTCCCAATCAGCAATTCGGGGGGAATCATTTCTTCCGTCAGCATCGTACGTGCTACTTTGTCAAAAGCAGAGCGCAGTGCGGGGATATTGGCTTCTTCTACTGAAAGACCTGAAGCATATTTGTGTCCGCCGAATTGTTTGAGATGTTCCGAGCAGAGCGTGAGTGCGGTATGAATAGCAAAATTTTAAATACTGCGCGCTGAGCCGTTCGC
>DHLT01000217.1:0-3310 GCA_002405405.1 Ignavibacteria bacterium UBA4661
TCGTATTCTCAAGCCCGATGGTTTGGTGTGTGCGATTTGGAATATCCCTGCGCGTGAGTCCGCATTTGGTCAAGACTATGAAGCATTTTTGCATAAGTATGGAAAGGATTATGCTCGGCTCGGTGCAGATACATGGATACAGCCCGAGGAAATGCAGGTATTCTTTGCACAAGATTCAGTACGCCATTATGAATTTCCGAATCAGCAGTATTTCGATTTTGAGGGATTGCAAGGTCGCGTTTTGTCGAATTCTTTTATTCCGCAAAGTGATGAGTATGACGAGTATGCTACTATGCTTCATGATCTTCGCGACTTGTATGATCGACATGCTCATAAAGATATGGTCGTTTTTCGTTATCAAACCATCATGTATTGCGGATATATGTAAAGCATGAAGAGTTTGTATCGTGTCATAGTGCTATGGTATATCGTCTGTTGCTGGTATGTGCTTCAGCAAGGGATATGTTTTGCCCAAATGCCGGTGCCATCCGATTTTGTAGTTGAGCGATTTGGTTTACAGGGTGATTTGGTCAATGCGGGTGTTACAGACATTGCGCAAGACAAGTATGGTTTTTTGTGGATTGGTACATATAACGGTGTGCTTCGCTATGATGGGCGAGGATTTAAGCATTATCCCTATGTCCCATCCGATACAACATCGCTGATCGCTCCTAATGTTGTCGGTGTGATACCTGACAGCAATGACCATGTGTGGGTTGCAACAACACTGGGGTTAAGTTATTTGGACATGCGCACCGGCAAGTCGCAGACGATTCAGTGTAAAGAATTATCACCCTATCGTATTCACCACATAAATTTCCCGGTGATTTTCTCTATGACCCAAGATGCATACGGACACTTGTGGCTTGGTACTGCAATTGGTGCGGCACGCTATACGATTGCCACGGGTGAATGGAGATGGTTTAGTCAGCAACATCCTGCGCATCACTTGCATCAAGGAGATTATATCTATGTCAATAAGATTGTTTGTACGCCCGATGCTATATGGATGGCTTCTGATCAAGGTGAAGTATTCCGACTTGATACTGCTACATCTGCTTTTGAGAATATGCACATCGGCATCGAGCAGGATGAGAATCCTATTCATGATCTTGTTGTCGATAGCGATGGTACTCTGCTGATTGCAACAACACGATTTGGTGTTGTGCGCTATGATCCTCAATCTCGTAGCATTCGTGGAATGTATATGAAACAGACGATGAAGGATGATAGACAAACCATGGTTGCATTTCATTCTATTCTCCCTGTTCGTGGAACAAATGAAATTGTTCTTGGGTCGAATAATGGAGTATATGTTATCACACGATCAGGTATGCTTCTGCATCATTATACGAGCAAACGTTCCGATCCGACATCATTGATTGCTAATCAAACATATAAGGTGTTTTGCGATCGCAGTGGTGTATGGTGGTTTGGCGATGATGCCTATGGATTGAGTAAATACGCACCATTGAAGAAGAAATTTTATCATATCAAGCGTGATGAATACTCAACGAACACACTTACGAACAACTATGTACGTGGCATTATCCGCGACTCGTATGGTAATCTTTGGGTTGGAACCCAATTCGGGGGATTGAACCGTTATAACCCTTCGGCTGATCGCTGGACAAACATGAATACTGCACATCCTGCTAATCGCTTAACGACGAATATATGGGCAGTGCATGAAGATCACCGTGGTGTTGTGTGGGCAGGAATACGGTTTTATAAAGATATTTCGCATCCTGCAGATTCTTCGATGCTGTTTAGTTTTCAGAATGGCCATGCCAACCGTGCAGTACCATTTCGATTGCCGAAAAATCCAACCAAAATAGTTGTGATAACAGAGGATCCCGAACATAATCTTTGGCTTGGTGGTGATGGGTTGGTCCGTATTTCTGCAGACCGTACATCAGTTGAGATGATCGATGCACGAGAGTACAGCGAAAATTTGCATGAAGTGCAAACCATTGTCTTTGATAAGAAAGGGCGGATGTGGTGCGGTTCATTGCTGGGAGGGTTGATGCAGTATGATCGCACAGCAAAAAAAATACGAGTCATGCCGCTTACAATGACAGAGTATAATCAATCGATACAAGATCGAGCAAAAGTTGATTTTGTATCACATATTCTTGAGACAAAAGACGGGACAATATGGGTTTCTACGAAGGGCAAAGGTCTTTTCCGGTATCGCGAAGCAACAGATGATTTTGAAAATATCGCCATCGAGCACGGTTTGCCGACCAATGTGTTGTATGCCGCATTGGAAGATGAACGTGGTACTCTATGGATAAGTAGCGATAAAGGGTTGCTTTCCTTTCAACCGACAACACGCGCTTGCCGAGTATATGGTGTACACGACGGTTTGCAAGGAACGGAATATAACCGTACATCTTTCTTTAAGGACACTGATGGAACAATGTATTTCGGGGGTACGAATGGATTCAATATTTTTCACCCGGCATATGTTCGCGATAATCAAGCTGATCCGAATGTGCATATTACGATGCTCAAGATCGACACCATGGTCATCGATCTTCCGCGTATGGACAAAGTCATTACCTTATATTTTGAGCACCACAACACGGTACGGTTTGAATTCTCTTCGTTAGAATTTACCGATCCCATGGCAACACTCTATTCGTGTAAATTAGAAGGTTTTGATGTAGCATGGCGACCACTGACCGATCAGAATTTTATTGAATTTATTAATCTGCCTCCCGGCGAATACGCATTTGCTGTCCGTGCGCGTAATGCCGACGGCACATGGTCATCTGTACCTACGAAATTACACCTGACAGTTCTGCCTGCATGGTGGCAAACGGTATGGTTTTACGCGATGTGTGTTATCCTTGGTATCGGTTGTCTTGTCGTGGTTATACGTTGGCGTGTCCAAGTGCTTCGAGAGCGATCATATCAATTGGAAATGATCGTGCAGGAGCGTACACGAGAGCTGCGTGAGCAAACAATTCTTTTAGAACAGCAGAATCAATGCTTAGCAGAACTCAATAATGAGAAAAATGAATTCTTGGCAATCACCGCACATGATCTGAAAAACCCGTTGGCGGGAATTAGTGGTTTAGCAGAGATGATGCTTGAAGACGAGGCTATGCCACGAGCAAGTATCAATCATATGTTGACAGCAATTATGAATTCTTCCATGCGGATGTTTGATCTCATCAAAAATCTTCTTGATGTTAATGCCATTGAGCAAGGAGCCATTAAGCCACACTGTTTGTCGCATGATGTTAATGTCAGCGTACGGCATGTTGTGGGCGGATATTTTACGATGGCTGAGAAAAAAGGA
>DHLT01000217.1:3481-4730 GCA_002405405.1 Ignavibacteria bacterium UBA4661
GGACAGTGCTTTTCTGATGCAAATCTTAGATAACTTAGTGTCTAATGCGATTAAATATTCGTTGTCGGATTCTGTAATTGTTATTGCAACACGGCGTATTCATCACGATGCTGTTGCCATCGAAGTACGTGACCAAGGGCTCGGGATGAGTGAAGATGATCTACGGAGGGTCTTTGGTAAATTTCAACGGCTTTCTGCCTCGCCCACCGGCAATGAAACATCGAATGGTTTAGGATTATCTATCGTGAGAAGTTTGGTGCACATGTTGGATGGTGAAATTACCGTGCACAGCGCGGGAAAAAATCAAGGGACTACATTTACTGTTATCCTACCATCAGCAGAGCATATCGTGCCGATTGACGCGAGGTCCGTTGTATGAATGCGTGGGTTGATGTTGTAGTTCTTGCTATCGGTGGAGCACTTGGAACACTTGCTCGCTATAGCATCAGTCGATGGAGCAATGAAATCATACAGTCATGGTCGGTGTCGATATTGGGTGCTCCTTTTCCCATAGGAACAGTCGTTGTTAACCTTGGCGGTACATTCGTTATTGCTGTCGTGGCAACAATAGCAGGAATTATTTCTGTACCGATGCCTTCCTCTATTCATGCTCCACACAGCATCATAACGCCAACCATGCGCCTCTTCTTGATTACCGGTTTTTGCGGAGGCTTTACAACGTTTTCTTCTCTTATGCTCGATTGTGTACAGATGCTCGAAAGCCGCTCCTATGCTGCACTTGGACTTTATGGAGTCCTGAGTACCATAGGAGCGGCTTTCTGTTTTTTTGCAGGGTGGTGGTGTGCACGGTTTATTATAGGGCGTGCATGGTAACGAAGAATTCCTTTAATCTACCCAGTCGGCGATAAAGAGATTGGTGTCGCGCGTGCCACCATTATTGCGATTGGAAGAGAAAATTAATTTCTTGCCATCGGGCGAAAACATTGGGAAAGCATTAAAGATACTTTCATTCGTAATCCGCTCCAAGCCACTACCATCCTCGTTAATCATAAAGAGTTGAAAGTCATAGCCACGCTGTGAGTGGTGATTAGAGGAGAAAATGATTTTCTTACCGGAGGGGTGATAGAATGGTGCCCAATTTGCTTTGCCGAGAGCAGTAATCTTACGTAGCCCCGTACCATCGACATTGATCGTATAGAGTTCCATATCGGTTGGTGCAACCAAACCCATGGAAAGTAATTCTTTATACTCTGCTTTTTCGGCATCGGTTCTGGGGCGCGAAGCACGG
>DHLT01000217.1:4875-12691 GCA_002405405.1 Ignavibacteria bacterium UBA4661
GGTAGCGCGAAGCACGAAAAACGAGCTTTGTTCCATCGGGGGAGAAAAAAGCACCGCCATCATAGCCAAGATCAAAAGTAATTTGACGCTGATTCTTTCCATCGACATCCATGATCCACAATTCTAAGTCACCGGAGCGGTCGGAGGTAAATACAATTTTATCACCTTTGGGCGAGAGCGTTGCTTCGGCATCATAGCCCTTGCTGTTGGTGAGTTGGCGTACGACTGTGCCCTTGAGATCAGCGATGAAAATATCGTAACTGTTATGGACTGCCCAAAGATATTTTTTTAAGTATTCAGGTTTGGTAATAACCGGCATAGCTGTGCAGATACTATCAACAAGATGAGTTGATCCGTAGAGAATATGCTTGCCGTCAGGCATAAAGTATGAACATGTCGTGCGTCCGCGTCCGGTGCTGATAAAGCTTGGTTTATATTGCCCTGCATTGGTTTGTGCTTGGGCAATATCCATCATGAAAATCTGATCACACTGCAAACCCCATTTAGGATTATTTGACTGAAAGGACAGAAATTTTCCATCAGGACTGAAATAAGCTTCTGCATTATCACCACCAAAAGTGAGTTGTGTCAGATTTTTAAAATGACGCTCGTCTTTACCAACTAAGGATGAACCAGACGACGATGCGACAGGCGGTTGTGCGTACAGAGCAGAGCATAAGAGCAAAAGCACCACACACAAGGCGTACAATGTTTGCACATGAAGTTTGTGCAAGCGAATACTGAATAAAGAATATGAAAAAAAGCGATGCATGGTACACACCAATATCGAAGAGTGAATAAGGAGTCCACAACAAGGTCTGATACGATCTTTGTGTGGTAAAATAGACATGATTCTACACGATGCTGTTTGCCGCCAATGATGTGGCGAAAATTTATTTGATAAAATTCCATTGTCCGTTCTATCTTTGCGCCTGTTTGACAGGAGAGAGCATGCAAATGCAACACGAGTACTGTGTTTTGTGTGGTATCGATACCAACAACAAATACAATTAACATAGTACAAATGTACTGCTCTCAAGAAGTTGCATATTCGAAATTATCTCTTTTCTAATTCATACTCCATTACTACATCTTGAGGAACACATACAATGATTTGGACACCCGAGTTGGCATCGTTTTTAGAAGATGCACCGTTTCCCGCAAGCAAAGAAGAATTGATTGACTATTGTGAGCGCATTGGTGCTCCGATGCAAGTGATCGAAAATTTGAATGAACTTCAAAATGATGACGATGACATGTACGAAAGCATCGAGGATATTTGGCCCGACTATATCAATCAAGATGACGATTTGTACTACAGTGGCGACGACGAAGACGAAGATTTTTATTGAGAATATACCTGAAGCAATAAGCGTATTGCTTCCATAGACATACGATGTAAAAGCCCCTGTGTTGCTCTTGCAAACGCATGGGCTTTTTTCTTGCAGAATGTGAGACACATTTTTTCGCTCGCACGATCATGATGCATTGGTGATTGGCGCGTATCTTGCTCACAAGATTCTAAGTCATGCAACTTTATTGCAGAAGTTTTTTTGAATCAACACAGTCATGATGTTTCGTGTACATCAGCTTATAGCGATCAATAAAGTGATATGGTACAGAATGCCGCGTACTCTCGGGGGCGTAGTGTTCGTCATGGTCGCGTACAGTATGATGATGTATGCACAGCAAGCAGGATACTCCACGCGTACTCTTGCTAAGTTTGAAATCAATGATATCGTCTTTGAGGGAAATACCACTTATCCTTCGTCATTTCTCATTAACCTTATTCAATCGCGTGCCAGTGAATTGAGTTTGCAACGGCGCATGGTGCGATATTTGGCAGAGCAAGTCAGTGAGAATCCTGCCACACCACGTCATTTGGAAAATGCTCTTTCGGATATTCAGCGTGACATTACCGATGAATTGCGTTTTGTTGATCCGGCTCTTGTAGCAGGCGATACGATGGCAATCTCAAGTTATTATCGTCAAAATGGTTTTCATCGTGTAGGAGTGCAATATCAGATTCGTGTTAATCGGACAACACGACGGAATACGCTCGTCTTTCACATCACAGAAAATGAACGCTCTTCCATCGACACAGTTGTTCACTATGGTTTGGATAATCTGCCTGAAGACTTACGTATCACAATCGCTAATGCACGTGCTCGTATCAAAAAGGGGATGCCATTTCAACAAGCGTTAATCGAACAGCTCAATGGTTATATCCTGCGCTTCTTACGAAACAACGGATACTACGAGGCAAAATATGCACCCTTTGTCGTCAGTCATTTTCCCGCAGAAAGAACAGATAGTGTTACAACCGTCTTTATACCCGGCAAACGCTATCGTATTGCTGAAGTTGTGTACCAAGACAGTAGTGTGGAGCAACGACCCGTAGCCTTGTATGTACGACAGGAGTTTGTCGAAGTGCGGGCAGGGCAGTGGTATAATGCCGATGCCATTGCGCGTTCCATCAACAGCTTATACAGTTTGGGGAAATTTGAGTTTGTTGCGATCGATGCTTTGCCGGTCACCGAACGAGACTCCTTGCTTACTCTGCGCGTAGCTACTCGTGTACGACGAAGCCAGGACTTTGGTGCCGGTTTGGTTGCAAATCAGTTAGTCAATACACAGTTTTTGAATGCAGGCGCGGAAGTATCGTACAATAACAATAATATGTTTGGTTCGGGACAATTGTTTAGTCCATTCGGGCGTATTCTTCTGCTTGATATTACACGGATTTTTGAGCAGGGATTTCAAGCAACACAGTATGAATGGCAGATAGGATTGAATTATACGCAACCTTTTTGGGAGCGTTTCTTTGATCGGCGTGTTGGGGTTGATGGGCAAATTCAGTATTCGCAACAGCGACTTTCATTGCTGTCGCCTTTGCTCCTTGAAACATTTAGTGCGCGATTGAGTTTTCCTGTTGCATTGTCGCCCTTCAATCTTTTTTCATCAATGTTGGTTCAAATTGGTGTCGAGAATCAACGCCCGCGACAATATGCTTCATCGTTGGAAGATGCGCTGAACTCCGCAGGAGGCGATCCTGCTTTGGAGCAATTGGTTGTACAGCAGTTTTATCCGTACAGTGTTTTGGATACTATTACCAATATTCAGCGGAAATTTATCACGAACCAAATGTTTGGTATTACGCTCATTGGGGATAAGCGCGACCACCCATTTTCGCCCCGCACAGGGCATTTTATCAGCACAGCAGTCGAGGTGAATGGAGTGATTGGTGCTTCTCGTTTTATGCGCGGGCAATTCACCTATTTGAGCTTTTCACCGATTGGAAATCGTTCGGTGTTGGCGTGGAAAATCCGTGCAGGGCATATCCAGCCCTTTGCCGCAGATATTGGGTATATCCCTTTTGATCGACATTTCTTTTCAGGTGGAACAAATAGCATTCGGGCTTTTGGTTCGCGCCAATTGCGGGCATCGGTATCGCCGGAAGATTTACGGCGACTGTCGGATGCACGTCTTGTTGGTGAAGTCGTGGGTAATGGTTCAATTATCGAAGCAAGTATCGAGTTGCGATTGAGCTTGCGTGATGCAACGCCCTACGATAGTTTCTTTGAAAAGCAAATTTCACGATCGGGGTTGGTACTCTTTCTCGATTGTGGTAATGCCTTTAATAGTTTTTTGTCGCCGGCTGGTCAGTACAATGCACTGAATATAAACACCATTGTACGTAACATGGCGATTGCCGGTGGCATAGGGTATCGTTTTGACACAGCCGTAGGACCATTTCGGATTGACTTTGCTACTCGTGTCTATGATCCCACCGTGCCGACAAATCAATGGATCACCGAGCGTCCGCTATCATTTTTAATGCAATTTGGTCTGCAACATGCGTTCTAAAAAACACTCGAAACAAATTAGTGCGAAAAAAACTCTAAAAGAATGTATGTTCGTGGTTTGAAAGACTAAAGCCATGTTACACACAGTCTTTTGAAATGACTTGTACATGTTTGTACAAGCCACACGCAGTCCCTAGATCATCATAGAAAAAAGCCGTTTGTTCTATGATTGAGCCGAGCTCTGAAGTCGCAGAGCGAGGGGTAAGTTTTCTCCATTCTTTTTTCTCGAGCCACAATGTTGTCAAAGACCTGCACATACGCATTGCAAGCGATGATTTATCTCGCAGCACTCAAAGACGCACAAGCCAAAGAGGATTCAAGTAAACATACTCACAATCAAGCTACAACAGAAGCTGAGCAATCGTCTGATGTGAATGTAGTTGATGCGGGCGCTGATACTATGCCACATCCTGCATCATCTTTTGCAACCTTGTCTCAATCGCTGAAGAGTGCTTCTACGGTGCAAAAGCGCACGACATATAAGGGCGATGAATTTATCTCGGTGCAGATCATCGCAGAAAATCTGAATGTCTCGTTTCATTTTCTGAAAAAGATTTTACAAACTTTGGCAGAAGCTGATATTCTGCGAACATCGCGTGGTGCCGGTGGCGGTGTTAAATTTGCACGCTCTCCGGAAAAAATTAGTTTGTATGATGTTGTTGCTGCAATTGACGGTGAAAGAACATTCAAAGGATGTTTGCTGTATTTGCGTGGATGCGGACACGAAACACCATGCCCTTTGCATGATCGCTGGACAGGTGAACGCGAGCGGCTGACACAATACTACAAGGGTGTAACACTTCTCGAAGCGGGAAGAAACTTTACCGAATATAAACTGCGCTTGGCTTTTGATGCTGTGCAGGAGGAGTAAGAAAGAGTGATGATTGCAGGCATAGAGACGATTGTCTTTGATTTGGGGGCGGTGCTGTATGACATTGATTATGCACGTATTGAAGCGGAGTTTTTGGCATTGCAAGATCGCTATGCAACAACGGACGGCGTGCCGCGTGTGCGTTATTCGCGTACATATCAACCGGACATCGTTACTCAATATGAAATCGGTGCTATTTCAACGGAAACATTTCGTGAGGGGATGCGGACTGCCTTTCACATTGAACAAGCAAGCGATACAGAAATTGATACTGCATGGAATGCGATTTTGGTGGGCTTGCTGCCGGGGCGCATAGAGTTCCTGCAATCCTTGCGTTCGCGTTTTCGATTAGGACTTTTGAGTAATACCAATGCTCTGCATATCGCCGCTATTACGGAAGAATGTCGAGATCTGTTTGCTTGCTTTGATGCTGTTGTGTTGTCCCATCTTGTCGGAACACGAAAGCCCAATGCCGACATCTTTCATCATACACTGCACCAACTTTCGGCAGAACCTGCGGGAACACTCTTTGTCGATGATTCACCTCAACATATCCAGTCGGCTGCAGGGTTGGGGATTCATACTTTGTGGCTGGCAGATCATCGTAATTTTGAGCAGGCAGTACTTGGATTGATTGCACCTGCAGGAGAAGAACGTCCTATCGCATAGTGTGCAGGATATAAACCATCCATTATAAATCTGAGCGGGAAATGCTGTCTTTCACGAGAGGCGAAAGTTCGCTCAGCGACATATCATGATAGTCACGAAATAGGGGTTCGTGGAATGCATGAAGTTTATCTAGAAGTGCGATGAGAATATGTTTCTCTTCAAGCGTCAGATTGCCGGCAACAATATCCGATACCCGGAGCATTGGCTTGACGATAGAGAAAAAAACATATCGTCCATGATCGGTAATCTGCACGATTTTACTCCGCCCATCGGCAGGGTTGGGTATCTCTTCGATGAGGTTACGTTGTACCAACCGTTTGATAATTTCAATGCCGGTTGTTTTCTCATGGATATTCATGGCGATTAATTCTGTTTTCGTGAGGTGCGACGTAAAGCAGACTGCCGCTAAATACGAAAAATCATCAACCGATGTAAGGGGCGTACCATCCAAAGCTTTTTTGATATAGTGTTTAGCATAACGATACAGAAGAGAAATACGACGTGCGATGATAGATTCTATCGAGTCGGTATCACTACGATGCTCTTCTATCGGTGCTTGAGGCACAGTGTTCGGTTGAGAAGTCAGTTGTTTTCGATATGCCCACTGGTATAACTCTTGAGTAGAATAGGGCTCTCTCCCATAGGAATTGTAAAATTCTTCTGCTGATTGTACAATTTCACTGATAATTTTATACTTCATTGTTCTAATTAAAAAGTTTTATTCTCAAATAGTGATTTTAATTTCTACTAAAATAGTTTTTTAGTACAATATCGTATTAGTTTTTTATATTTGCCAAAGTTTAAAGCGCAATAATCTTATTGTAGTTGTTTCCTTTCATTTTTTCTGTGATTTTATGCGACAAGCTAAATGTGCTTTGGGGATAGCACAAATTGTGAAAATACTACCGAAGATGCTACAATGTGTAGTACTAACAATGTGGGGGAGTGTAGTATTTGCAAATACTATAATGGTGTATGCTCAAGAAGGCAATCGCCCCGCAGGTACAATTGAAGGACGTGTTGTCAATAGCAGTACCCAAGAGCCAATTCCAGGTGCAACGGTGCTTGTTGTTGGTACAAAAGCCGGAGCTGTTTCAAATCCGCAAGGTAAGTTTGTTATCAAAGGGGTTCCCGTAGGAGTCTATACGGTACGTGCTACGGCACTCGGCTATCAATCATTCTTGCGCTCGGACGTTGTTGTCAGTTCAGGGAAAGCCTATCAAATCGAGATTGATATGCAAGAGGTAAGCGTCAAGCTCCAAGCCGTAGAAGCCAATGCCTCATATTTTCGAAAGAATACAGAAACTATTACAAGTACGAATCTCCTCAATGCTGAGGATGTGCGCCGTGCGCCCGGTGTGCAAGAAGATATTATTCGTGCAGTATCACTTTTGCCCGGAGTGTCGGCAACACCCGGCGGGCGCAATGATTTGATTGTACGAGGAGGAGCACCCTTCGAGAATTTATTTTTGGTTGATAATATCGAAGTACCCAATATCAACCACTTCGGCTCGCAAGGTTCGTCCGGCGGACCACTGTCGATTATCAATATCGACTTCGTCAAAGAAACGAGTTTTTCAACAGGGGGCTTTGGTGCAAAGTATGGTGATCGTGTGTCCTCAGTTACGAATATTACGCTCCGCGATGGCTCGGAAGAAGCATTCTCAGGGGAATTAAACCTGTCCGCAACGGGGTTTGGGGTGATTCTCGAAGGTCCGATTGCCAAAAATAGCTCCTTTCTTTTTTCGGCACGGCGCAGCTATTTAGATCTGATTTTTAAAGCCGCAGGATTTGGTTTTGTTCCGGAGTACTGGGACTTCACGGGGAAAATATCATGGGAACTTGATAGTAGAAACTCCTTATCCTTTTTGACAATCGGTGCGCTCGGTAGTGTGAGTTTTACGAACAAGACCGAAGAGCAGCGTATCAATAATACCCGTATTCTAGCGCCGTCGCAAAATCAGTATTTCTCCGGTATTACGTGGAAACACTTGTTCGGCACAGGATTTATGAATGTTACGCTCGGGCGAACATTTTCGCGATATGAATCTGCCCAACGGGACTTTCGTGATTCTGCTAATCCTGTCACGCTGTTTAGCAATCTTTCACGCGAGGGGGAGAATAGCCTTCGCGCTGATGTTATCCTTTTACCGAGCAAAGAAGTGGAAATTAGTTTCGGTTCGATCAGCAAATATGCCGGTCTGATTGACTATGATGTTTCCGTCAGCGTTCAATTTCGGCGTGATGCAAATAATATTGCACGTCCTTTGCGCGTTGATACTGCCTTTACGGCATTTCGTACGGCGGTGTATGGACAAGTTGCGTATCAAGTAAGTGATAACTTCAAAGTTACGCCCGGGAGGCGTGCTGACTATTATGCCTTTCTCGCCGATGGATTTCGAGTTTCACC
>DHLT01000139.1 GCA_002405405.1 Ignavibacteria bacterium UBA4661
TTCCCCCACCGGAGTCGAAAGCGGTGCAAGCGAAATATCTGCTGATGCAGGTAGATCGGCATCCTTGATTTTTTCATTGACTTGCTGGCGAGCAAAATAGTCGTCTGTTCCCTCTTGAAAGGTTAGGCGTACAATTGCCAAACCGAAAATTGTCCGCGACCGGCGGGCAATGACACGCGGAACAGAATTCAGGGCGCGTTCCAAAGGAATCGTGATTTGTTGCTCAACTTCTTCGGCAGGACGACCGGTGAATTTGACGATAACCGCCACTTCGGTATCGGCAACATCGGGATACGCAACGATTTGGAGCGTTGTCCACGCAAAAGCACCCATGAGCAAAACGCCAAGCGATGCCGCTATGGTAATGCCACGATGAGCAAGTGCAAAACGAATAAGATTTTGAATCATAACAATGGGATAGGCAAAAGAAAGAAAATAAACAGCGAACGCAATAAAACTATCGACCCGGAAGTAAAAAAGTTAGGACTAATACCCAAAACTCAAACCCTTGAGCAGAATAGCATTTTTCGTAACGAGCCGTTCGCCTTTATTCAAACCACTAACAACGAAGAATTCTTCGGCATTGTCGCCGGCAATCACTACTGCCCTACGCGAAAACACAGTGTCGGCAGTACAAACAAAAACAAAGGTTTTGGCTTCGGCATTGACGACAGCGGTGCGTGGTACGCTGATGCCAAGGGTTTCATTTTCGGTGATTGATACTTTGGCAAACATGCCGGGTTTAATTTTTCCGCCACGACTGCTGAGTTCGATGCCGACTTTAATCGTGCGCGTTTGAGGATCGATGGATGAGCCAATTGAGGTTACGCGACCATGCAACTGTTCGCTGGGAAGAGCGTTGAATTCAATAATTGTCGATTCGCCTGCTTTTACGCCACCAATCCGCGATTCGGGAATATCGCAGATGAGCAGTGCCTCGCCGGCTTTCATTTCGTTAAGTTCTTTGGTGTAAATACCCAGTTGGAGCAATTTGCTTTCGGCTTCTTGTAACGATGCAAAATTCTGGTTCATATCTGTTTCGGCATCGAGCAAATCTTTACCGGATGCGGCATTGTTTTGCACCAATTCTTTCAGCCGCAAATACTGCGTTTGTGCGCGAGCATAACCGGCGCGCGATTTGCGAAAATCACCATAAAGTTGTTCGATAATATCATTTTCCAAAAGCACTAAAGGTGTAGTCGTAACATTCGATGAAATGCTGGTGGCTACCACATGAGCCGGTACTTTCAGAACGCCGGTAAAGGGTTTTTCTTGGGTAGGAAGCGTTTCAAAACGTCCTGCTTGCTCTTTGGACATGGTAATTGTTTCGCCCCCATGAAGAATCGAAATACCCGCCGACGGTGATGCCGGAGGGGGGGCGGTTGAAGTTGTGCAAGAGCTGCACCACAATGCACAAAGAATTACAGAACATGAAACGACAATGGCGTATATCAGTCGTGATTGGCGGAAGCTATGGACAATAGTAGGCATGTGAGACAAAGGAAAATGAAGGAAAGTGTATAGTACCGAATTATGCTGTGGATGCTGAACATGTTCACTCGATGATGATGGTATCGGAGGCAGACACGGCATCGAGTTGAACAATGCTCTTGTTGTATTGTGTTAAGGCATCGATGTAGGAGCGAAGAATATCTTGATGTGTCCGCAGAGCATCAAGCAATTCCAGCAAAGAAATACTGCCCGACTTGTAGGACAATTCCGCAACGGTACGCATCGACAGTGCGCGTGCTAAGATATCATCACGATTGGCAATGCCTGCTTGAGCAGAAAAATTGCGGAGTGTTTGAGCGCGCACTTCGTATTCGGCAGCGGCGGCTTCAATTTCGTTGAGAAGCGATCGGCGCACATACTCGAAGGACTGTTCAGCTTGATCGGCACGAAGGCGTGATTTTTCCCGTTCGCCCTGATTGCGACTAAAAAAAGGCAGTGGAATCTGCGTGGTCAAACCATAGATAAACACCCCCTGTTGGATATACGCATCCAAGCCAACGGTAATATCAATGCTTGCATTAGCTTCTTGTAGCTCTTGATTCGCACCGGCAGTGCGCTGTACGGCACGGGCAAGCAACAAATCATGACGATTGCGAAGTGTTTGGTTGCGAAGAGAATCGAGCGAAGGAATCGTTCGTACAATGGGTTCTAAACGTTGGCGTGGCACAGAGGTATTTTGTGGCGAACGAGCAAGAGAAGAATCCGCCGAAATGCCGAGCGTCGAAAGCAAAGCAATTCGTGCTTTGCGGAGGGCTAACTGCGTTTCGCGCTGTTGAAGTAGGGCTTGATCCAAAGCAATCCGTGAGCGTGTGTATTCGTTGGCGGCAATCTGTTGCTGATTGAGTCGCAGAGCATTCAAATCCACCAAGGTGCGGTAAATCGACACGGTGGTATCGGCAATAGCAGAATACTCTTGGGCGGACAGTACATCAAAATATGCCAAGCGTACGGCGAGCAGAAGCAGTCGAGCAGAGTTGGCAACCTGCAAGCGCACGGCTTGTGTTGCCTGTTCGGCAAGAGCAATGCGGTAATCGCGTTTGCCGCCGAGTTCAAAAGGAACATTCAACTGAAAGCCATATTGCTTTTGCGCCGGAGCGAATGCTTCACCAATCCACGGAAAAATATCTTTCTGTACAGCAATAACCGGATTGGGTCGCAGTCCTGCAGTAACAATATCCTGTTGGGCTTGGGCAACATCGCTTCGGGCAATGCGCAATGCAGGATGATACCGCAAACTGTATGCTTCCAAATCCGCCAGTGGTGGCAAGGCATTACCGCTAAGTTGCCGAAGCAGGGTTTCTTGTGCTTGCGTTATGCTATGAGGAAGAAGCTGTGCAAAAACAAGTCGGTGTAGACTACACCAACAGATAAACATGATGACAAGAGTCGGAGCAATTCTCTGTAGAGAAAGACGGCAAAACATAGGCAACCAATCCCATGGTAAAAAGAAGGTATTCTTTTGTTCTGCGTAGTTTCAAGGTAGAAAAGCACGATGAAAGCGGTGCGTGCAAACCTCAATGAGGTGTGTATGAATATGCAAAGATACAAAGAAGTTGCGTGGTGGGACAGATAAGACATTAAATCTTTTTCCAAAGCAATCAGGTAGTTTCGCGAATATATGAAGTACGTAATGTGAACAGATCTTTTAGAAAGCTTAGTCTGGTACGACAGTCATGCAGAGAAAAAGGTGAAAAGTATTTGATATTGTTAGGAATCCTTACTATATTGCGTCCTATGAAAGCATTGCTACTGCATTGTTATTCACAGTATTCTTTTCACATTTCCTACAAACCTTATGGCACAATCCATATTTTACCATGCCGGATGCCCGGTTTGCGTGAGTGCTGAGCACGATATTGTTGCTCTGATCGGCAAAAACAATGTTGATATTGTTCACTTGGGCGAACAAAAGAACAAAATTGCGGAAGCAGAAAGCAGGGGGGTCAAATCGGTTCCTGCCTTGATTACACCCAATGGCAATGTCCTGCACATCAATTTTGGTGCATCGCTTGCTGATGTTCGAGGATAATACATCTTTGCTTCCCTCGAGTGGTCATTGAGTATTCCCTGTAGTATGAGTTTTCTCTTCTACAGGGAATTATTGTTTTGATGACAGAGAATGATTGTTTGTGATGTCCATGCAGAGAGTAATAGAAACATGGCATAGAAAAAAGGTATGTAATTTGGAGACATAGTATGTCTTTAATGCAATATGTTTCCCCAAACAAGTACAGGTTCTCTAACAAACAATGGTTTTCTTTTTTTCGGTATTCTGTTCTTATGCATTCATCAGTGTCATCGTTTGATATTACCCGACAGCATTACAGTGTCGAGAGTAAAATTGTTGCCTCTTTAGAGCGCATATCGGAAGCTTTTCGTGTTTTGTTGTGGAACGAAAGCAAGGAGAATGCACTTAGTCCGATACAAATCCAGATCTTGATTTTTCTACTCTTTCATTCGGAAGAGCAGTCAAAAGTGAGCTATTTAGCGCGCGAGTTCAACATGACAAAGGCAACAATCAGCGATAGTGTCAAACTGCTTCTACAAAAAGGATTGATACAAAAAATCGATGATCGCACCGATACGAGAAGTTATGTTATTGGCTTAACCCCTGAAGGTAGAAACATTGCGACAAAGTCTGCTGGCTTTGCTTTTTCTATTGAAAAACCCCTGCATTCACTCTCCGACCAGCAAAAAGAAACCATCCTTGTAGGATTGCTGAAACTCATTCAGGAATTACACCGTGCGGGTATTATTACCATGCAGCGAATGTGTTTCACATGTTCTCATTATCGTGCACATGAGGGAACGCATTTCTGTACACTTCTGCAATCCTCCTTGGCAACACACGAATTGAGAGTAGATTGCCCCGAACACACAGAACTACCGAAAGAATCTTCAAAAACATAGCAGTGTACTCTCCTGCATTGCAGCTATACGCAACTTATCGTAGTGTCGTACTCGTGAGCCATATACGCCAGTCGCTGACAACATTATCCCAATTGAAGATATCGTAATTTGGCTTGTTATCTTTTGTTAGAGGAAAAAAGTTGTGTTCCACGCCAATATATGCCTTGAACGTAAAATTATTTTTTCTCTTTCGCAGAAGATTGACTCGAAGCATGTCATTGTATGGCGAACTCCAGTCCTTTGTTCCGTAAGTCACCAACACCGGTATCTTCAATTTTTCTAAAAAGGGCAACATCGGTTCTGAAAATTCAAGTGTTGCTAAGTCCGGATCGCCATAGACAATGGTCTTTTTATGGTGTTTTGTACTAATATCCGACCAATGCTGTAGCATGTCTTCCCCATATCGAGTACTATCCGTGTCGGTTTCATAGGAGCGATTTCCTTCAATCATCGTCAGTATGCGTCCAGCGGGATTTCCTCCTGAATAAATTAAATGCGTGATATTGCTGAATGTACTTGCCATTTTTGCCGCGATAGTACTGCCCTCGGAATGTCCGGCAACAACAAGTTGTTTGGTAGAAACCCAAGGTAATGTTTGGAGCCATCGCAAAAGAGCAATATTTCGTGGAGCATAGTAGCTAAGGAGGTTGCGGTTAATGTAGCCCTTGGGAAAATTATTGGTGCTGTCAACGAATGTAAAGTTTGGTTTCAGTGTCGTAACATCGGCAATAAGTGGGATAGAGGGCTTGCTGATAATGACCACATGATAGGTCTGGGTAAGACTGTCGGGGGTGAAAGGAAATGTACCATAAGCATCATTCCCTCGATGCAGGATGAGGGGTATTGGCAAACTTCCCTGACAAAAAAAGAACAGAGGTTTCCGAAGATATTCTTCGCCTTTTTTTGATTTGATGAGAATATCAATAGGATCTGTTTTGTATCGAAAAACAAGATGACGAAAGCCGAAATCTTCTGCTGATGTGGTCTGCCCGTATGCCAATGTGGTGGAAAATATCCACAAGAGAAAGATATACTTCGAGTCCTTCATTGCTGAGTGTGATGTATTCGATATGACGGTAACGATGTGATACACGTAACCTACAAAAGTTCTGCGCAAACAAGAAATATCTGCCGATGTGTAATAATGTTGAACATTGAGCCCCCTTACAGATATTTACAAGATTACAGACCCGATGAGTGCATCGAGTTCTTGTTTGATTTGATATGGGCTGTCCAGAAATAACTCCTTCATTCGGAATTGGACCGTATCGCTTACGTCGTTCTTATGTTGAATGACCCACTCGGAAACCTTATGAGTGTAATCACGGTTGAATTGCAGTTTTTGCTTGTCAACCACGCCATGTTGAATCATGATTTTTGTCTTTTTTGGACAACGACATGGGTTGGATGGGTTGATGATTCCACACTTTCCGGAAACGTAGTGGAGAAGATCCATTTTCGCACGATGAAGTTTCACACGGAAATTCACGGGTGAAATATCAAATATTAATGCACCTAGATTATGATCTGCACCAAAGATTTCACCGATGATGTAGAGAAGTCTCTGCTCGCGATTTAAGCACATCAACATAGCCGTAGAACACAGAATGCGAACTTCTTCGATTTCGTGTTCACTGAAATCCGGCTCTTCATACATGATGTTCTCAGCATGATGTTCTATGGTTTGCACGTGTTTCTCCCACTGACGCTGAGGAGCATTCAAAAAGTGATTGACGACAATTCTGTAGAGCCATGTTCTGAATTGACTTCCTCCTTGAAATGTTTTAAGATGGGTAATAATCTTGATCAAAACATCTTGTGTTGCATCGAGAGCATCATCAGGGTGCAGATACATTCTAAGAGCGACATTATAGATAAAATCCTGATGACTTTTGATCAATTTTTCAAGACTGTGTCTATTGCCTTGCAATGCTTCTTGAATCAAAAGAATATCGCTTGCAGATTCATGATGTGATAATTCACGATCCGATAAATGTTGATTACCAATAGTTGTTTTCATGGGGTACTGACTAAAAAATGGTACTGCTACACAATGTATGAT
>DHLT01000054.1:0-8101 GCA_002405405.1 Ignavibacteria bacterium UBA4661
AAGGAAAGGCAAAAGGGGCAAAATCAAAAGGTTTGTTGGGGTTAGGTACGCCTGTTCTGCCACCATTGCCGCTACATTCAGGCGATCGCAATCGTACATCGCCATTTGCATTTACCGGCAATAAGTTCGAGTTTCGTGCGGTTGGTTCAAATCAGAGTATTTCATTACCACTTATGGTGCTTAATACGATTGCTACTGAAGCTATCGAAGATTTAACAGCAAGCGTTGAGAAAGCGATGAAAGGTAAAGTATCGCTTGAAGAAGCACTGCAAACCGTGCTTTCCGATGTTATGAAAGCGCATAAACGAATTATTTTTGGTGGTGATAATTATTCTGATGCATGGAAAGCAGAAGCAAAGAAACGCGGCTTACTGATTCTTTCGAGTTCAATCGATGCATACAAAGTGTTCAAGACCAAAAAGAATCCCGCACTCTTCAAAAAATATGGTGTCTTAAGTGAACGTGAGTGGCATGCTCGGGAAGAAATTGCATATGACCAGTATGTCAAAACTATTACAATTGAAGCTGAATCAACAGCATCAATCGCACAACGTATGGTGCTGCCAATGGCTATTCGTTATGTTAATGATCTTGCTACCACAGTAGCTAATATCAAAGCATTAGGTGTTGAAAGCCCTGGTACGCTTTCGACATTAACAACTGTAGCAAGTTTGGTAGATAGTTTGCGTGTAGCTTTGGATACACTCATCAAAGTCAATGCTGATGTTGATGGCGATATCGAAGAAAAAGCTCACTACATGAAACATAAGTCGATTCCTGCTATGTCTGCTGTACGTGAGATTGTCGATGCACTTGAAACAGTCCTTCCTGATGATTATTGGGTTCTACCGACCTATTCAGAAATGCTTTTCATTAAGTAAGCAATTTCTAATCATCAAGAACAGAATCCACAAAAAACAAGGGCAATCACATGCAGTGGTTGCCCTTATCTTTTGTTTTTGTATAACAGTACGGAAGGATGTTCTGCGTTATCTTATTGTGTTTCGAGAATGCAGTGTTTTTCTTGTGCCGACCATAGCGCACGTACTACGCGCGAACCATTTCCTTTGATATGTCCACGTAATTTTGAACCATGTAAAATAGCCATAGCTCGGCGTACACTCAGACCTTGCAGTACAGGTAGTGCCTCAGGTAAGTCAGTTATGCTTACTGCTGTACAAAAACGAATTTGTACAGTTGTACCAAGGGCAGTTTGTTCGTGTGGTATGACTGATTGTGTCAGAATAATTGATTGAGGACTTGGCGTTGTTTCATGTGTATAGCGCAAACCTTTCGCACGCAGAATTATTTCAGCATCGCTCCACTGCATCCCGCGAATATCGGGCATCGTTGTAAGTGTTGTTGACATCGCACCAGCAGATTGTTCTTGCGACTGATGTACTTGCGTATGCTGAGATTGAGGTGAATTCACCGAGGGCGTAGGTAAAGTGAGTAATCCTGCCGAAACAATTTGCTGAGCAATTTTTCGGAAAATCGGTGCAGCAACTTCGCCGCCATAGTAGCCGTTACGGGGTTTAGTCAGCATGACAAGAAGTGCTACTTGTGGTTGCTCTGCAGGAAAAAAACCTGCAAAAGAAGCTGTATAATCTTGTTTGGAATATCGTCCGTCAGTAAGCTGTTGCGCAGTGCCTGTTTTGCCTGCTATAGTCATGCCCTCAAGGCGTACGGGTCTTCCGGTACCGTTTTGAACGACATTCACGAGCATAGCATTAACTTTATTTGCTGTTTCTTCAGAAATCACGCGGCGTATTTTTTGTGGTTGAAATGCTTTAATGACGGTTCCTGTTTCATTACGAATTTCTTTGACTACAAAGGGTTTCATCATAATGCCACGATTCGCAACAGTGCAGTACGCATTGAGCAATTGTAGAGGCGTTGCTCCGAGCGAATAGCCAAAAGCCATAAACTGTTTGGTCGTTAAGTCAAACTCGCGGGGCTTCCGAACAATACCGCGAATTTCACCGGGAATATCGATACCCGATACAATACCAAATCCGAAATCGCGCACATACTTGTAAAACTTGTCATTACGAAGCAATTGAGATTGTTCTGCAGCAACGATATTACTCGATTGCTCAAGCGCATGAGTAAAAGTAATCATGCCATGTTGTGGGTGATCGTCGCGTATAGTTCGGTCGGCACATTGCCATACGCCATCATGAGCATAAACCATACTTTCAGGTGTAAGGAGTTTCTCTTCGATAAGTGCAGAAGCGGTTACAATTTTAAAAGTAGAACCCGGTTCATACATGTCCGTAATTGCTCTATTTCGAATGAATTCGTCACGTGCCGAGCTTGGATCATTGGGGTTAAAAGTTGGAAAAGAAGCCATTGCCAAAACCTCACCGGTGCGAGGATCAACGGCAATAGCAGTTCCTGATTCGGCATTGGCAGATTCTACACCCTTCTTGAGTTCGTGTTCAACAATGCCTTGAATGTGCATATCGAGTGTCAGCGTCAGCGAGGAACCATTACGCGGTGCTTGAAGCGGTTCATCGGAAATCGGACGTTTTTTTCCACGCCCATCTCGATAGAGAATCGTCATGCCGTTTGCACCTTTTAACAAAGAGTCAAAACTCATTTCTAAACCACTGACACCACGATTATCAATATCTGTGAAGCCAAGAATTTGTGCTCCGAGAGAGCCAAAGCCAAAGTAGCGACGCGGCTCGCGAATTCGAATGAGTCCGTCGTCTTGCAAAGTATCGAGTGGTGTCATGCTTTCAGCGGCGATCCCACGTTCCAACCACACAAATGATGAATGTGCAGAAGAAATTTTTTTTAGGTAGATATCCGGAGATTTCCCTGTCAATGATGATAAAAGACGAGCAATGGTTGACGAGGATTCTACCATGTTCGGATCAACTGCAATCGATAAGCGTGGCAGCGTCGTTGCAATAATTCGTTGATGCCGATCGTACATAGCACCACGCTCTGCCGCGAGTGTGATCTTAGCTTCATATTGCTTGCGCGCCATATCTCGGTAGCTGTCGCCATTATAGAGCTGAATTGAAAAGAGCTTTGCCAAAACCAGGCAGAAACCGGCACCTAAGCCAAGAAAAATCGTCAGTAATTTGATTTTCCCCCAATCAATTGCCTTTGAATCCTGCTGTTGTACACCTTGGATGAAAGGAGAATGTTCAGAAGGCGTGGAGCCGCTACGATCCTGTTGAGTTGTAGCGGAAGAAAACGACGAACGACGTTTGGGTGATTGATGTGAAGACGATGTAAAGTTCATTTCAAAACTTCCGGTGCAGTAGAAGGATGAATCATACCTAATTTTTCACGAGCAATCGTTGTAATACGTTCCGGCGATTGCAAACGAACAGAGCGTGCTTGCAGCACTTCGTTTTGCTGTACTAATCGCCGATGCTCTTGGCGTAGTGTATTGACTTCTTCAAACAAGCGATTTACTTCTAATGTATTGCTGACAAAAAGCACGATGATCAGCGATGAGATAAGCAAAAGAAAAAAAATACTCCACCGATTGAGTGTGCGGTATTGGCGGATGTATTGTGTGTTCTCGCGTTGTGATGGTGGCGGTGCAGAGGTATGCGTAGCAGGCGTATGCTTACGTGTTGACACACCACGCGGCGAATTGACACCGGATGCACGGACGGGATCTTTAGCAGAATAGTGTTTTGCTGGCATGGGAAAACTATCAAGAAAAATAGTGCAAACAATCCTGCTGATGCAGGTGGCTTGAACAAAAAGTTGTAAGTACTTTGCAATGTTACAAACTCTTTAAAAAAATGGCATGATTTTCTTAAATAAGCACTTGCTTGATGGACTACTGATACTTTTCCAACATATATGTTTGTAGAAGTCTATAAGCCAATTTCTGTTTTTTGCGGATTCGTCTTCTGTGAGAGCGATATGCACAATGTTCGATATATGAGTCAATTGCAAGATATGCAGCATGTCGTTGCTTTAATTAAAGCAAATACTTTATCATGGCTTTGTGTCATGCTTATGGCATTGTGGGGTTTGATACAAATACCTCAGACTATGTATGCACAAACACAAAAAACAACACCAACGAAACAACCTCAAACTAAGCAAACAACTCCCCAACAGAAATCAACAACAAAGCAACCAACAACAAGTAAGGAAATTCCTACACCGCAAGAAGACGCTCAAGAAGAAATGCTCTATGGCGGCTATCCTGTGGTGATATCGCCTCCTCTCAGTCCTGATAAGCAGTGGAGTGGTGGTGTTCTTCTGACAACACCATTTTTCAGCGTACTCAATTCGCCGGCAGGAGGCGTCAGTGTTGGCTATGCGTTATCGCCTGCCTTGCATGTAGGAGCGTTCTGCGGATTAGCTACCCATACCGATACAGCTGTTGGGACACAGTATGTGGCAGGTATGTTTGGTCGTTTGATCTTTCGTGCCACAACCATTAAGCCTATTGCCGAACTCGTAGCATTTGTTGGTTCAACACGCGGTCTTGACACAGTCGGCGTACTCGTATCGCAGATGGGGTATGGATTACGATTAAATCTTGGCGCACAATATTTTATCACGCAAAATGTCGGCGTACGTGGTACAGTTGCATTATTCAATGTTCAGTTGCAAGAAAACGGTATACGCCAATTCGGCATTCTTGCACCGACCGTTGGTATTGAATGGTTTTTCTAAGTAAATAGTTTTTCCAAGTAGGAGGAGAATACTATTTCGTCAAAAATTTTGCAACTCCTGCTTTACAATCGTCTGTGCTGCGAGCGTTAACATTCATAGAACAAGCATATTGAATACCGGACTCTAGTGACATGCTATGGAGTTGTGCCATCAAGCCTTTGGTCAAAGAAAGTGCCGACATACTGTTGCTTGCGAGGAGTTGGGCATATTCTTCGGTTGCCGTATCAAGTTCATGATGGTCTACTGCTTTCGTGATAAAGCCCATCTGCTCTGCTTCTGTTGAAGAAAAAGTTCGCGCTGTTAAAAGTAAATCGCGTGCGCGAGTGTCGCCAACTTTTTTTATCAAATACACACTAACAATTGCAGGAATGAAGCCAATGCGTACTTCCGAATAGCAAAACGACGCATGATCGCGTGAGGCAATGACGGCATCGCATACTGAAACAATACCACACCCGCCGGCAATTGCTGCTCCATGAACTTTTGCGATGACGGGCTTGGGGAAGGTATAAATCGCATGAAGCGTATCGGCAAGTCGCCGTGAATCAGCAAGGTTATCCATAGTCGAGAATTGTGAAATCTCTTGTAAATATGCTAAATCGATACCAGCGCAGAATGTCTTACCATGAGCCGCCAAAACAACCACACGAACATCATTGTTATATTCGACCTCAGAAAGTGCTGAACGTAATTCCTGTAAAAGCGTTGGACTAAGAGCATTACGTTTTTCGGCACGATTGAGTGTAATCGTTGCAATGTTATTGCGAATGTCAAGCAGAAGTGTTGTATATGCCATAGTATTCTAAAACAAGAATGAGAGAATGAATGAGTTTGACACAAAGTTGAGGCATGAAAATAGTATTTTCGCACAAACGTAACAGAGTACATTTCATATTACACGTCTTTTCACACGATAAATTTTTATGAGCGCGACAACAGTTTCACCTGAAATTTTGAATACCTATGAAATGGTTATCGGGTTAGAAGTGCATGCACAACTCCTGACGAAAACAAAAGCATTCTGCGGCGATTCGACGACCTTCGGTGCAGAGCCAAATACTAATACATCGCCTCTGACATTGGGTCATCCGGGTACATTACCGGTACTCAATCGTGAGATGGTGGAGTTTACTATTCGTATGGGCTTGGCAACCAATAGTTCGATTCGCCCCGTATCGATGTTTGCCCGTAAACATTACTTCTATCCTGACCTGCCGAAAGGATATCAAATCTCTCAGTATGATGACCCTATCTGCTATGATGGGCATGTCGTAATCGAGTATGAAAATTCTGTCAAAGAAACAATCATGAAACGCATTGGTATTACAAGGATTCACCTTGAAGAAGATGCCGGTAAGTCCATTCACGATCTTGACCTTGAGAGACTGGTAGATCTGAATCGTGCGGGTGTACCTCTTATTGAAATTGTAAGCGAACCTGATATTCGTTCTGAAAAAGAAGCGGTTGCATACTTGACACAAATTCGCCAAACCTTGTTGTATCTCGGTATTTGTGACGGGAATATGGAGGAAGGTTCATTGCGGTGTGATGTGAATATCTCTGTACGTAAAAAAGGCGCAGAGAAATATGGTACACGTGCTGAAGTAAAAAACATGAATAGTTTTCGCAATGTTGAGAAAGCAATTATACATGAATTTCAACGTCAAGTCGCCATCGTTGAGGCGGGGGGAACAGTTATTCAGCAGCCGCGCATGTGGGAGGCGGGCGAGGGGGTAACACGACCATTGCGGAGTAAAGAGCGTGCGCATGATTATCGTTATTTCCCTGAACCGGATCTGCCACCTGTGCACGTGGACCAAGCATGGATTGACCGTGTTCGTGCAACATTGCCGGAATTAGCTTTAGCACGTAAACAGCGATTTATAGCAGAGTTTGGCTTGCCTATGTATGATGCCGCAATCTTGACAGTAGAGCGTGATGTCGCGCAGTATTTTGAAGACTGCTGTATGGCACTTACTGAGCGTACTAAAGAACGATTCAAACTTGTCAGCAATTGGTTGATGACCGAAGTTTTGCGAATTCTCTCCGAGAAAAAAATCAGTATTGCAGAGTTTGGTGTTGCTCCGCAAGCAATTGCAGAATTAGTCGAACTTTTTGCAAGTGATGTCATCAACAGCAAAGTTGCCAAAGAAATTTTTCCTGATGTAATCGCTGGAAAATCACCCAAAGCCATCGTGGATGAGCGGGGTTTGGCGCAAGTATCAGATACAGGCTTTATCGTCGAGATTGTTGATCGTATTCTGACTGAAAATCAGGGTGAAGTTGACAAGTACAAAGGCGGACGTAAAAATGTCTTTGGTTTTTTTGTCGGTAAAACACTAGCTGCAACCAAAGGCAAAGCCAATCCAAAAGTAGTAACACAGATTTTACAAGAGCGATTAGACGCATAAGTGAGTTCTATGCTGTGCTCGTGATACTCATAGCTTGATTACTTTTCATACAAGGGCGATACAGATGTGTATCGCCTTTGTTGCGTATTGACAATACTTTTTGCAAGTTGCCGTATGCATGGGGTAAATATATCTGATATGTCCTCCATGATGAGTATGTAAAAGCCATGATCTTATCGCATAAAAGCAAAAGATGTCTACTTGTTTATAGACGCACACATTGATTGAAATACATACGAAAGTCGTATCTCTTGAAGCCATGAACCCAAGAAGAGAAAACGATACTTGGCGATAATAAACCATGACACAGTGTATCTCTACATGTGAGAAAAAAGAGTGTCGTGTAGTATAACATCAGAATCAGACAGCACCGTAGCTACATAAGGAGTTCATAAGGGAAAAAGAATATCATTAGTATTCTGTTGTATGACTGCAAAAAGTTGCAGAATGTGACTCCCCACAAAGTTTTTCGATGCCCTCCGCATGTATAAAGCCATAACGCAGACTGCGCACATCAAAGTAGTATTATGAAGTATGTTTTAACATTGTACATTGCGGGGCACACGCCACGGTCGGAGCAAGCAATTCGTAATTTGCAGCGAATGTGTGAGCAAAATATTCCGTTTGAATGTGAAATAGTAATTGTTGATGTCTTGGAACAACCCAAGCTTGCGGAAGAGGCACGTGTGCTTGCAACGCCAACATTGGTGAAAGAAAGTCCTCATCCAATCAGACGTATTATTGGTGATTTATCCAATGCAGATAAAGTCCTCAAAGGGCTCGACATTGTTTTGTTGGCAGATAATAGCGAACATTCGTAGGATTGATAGAATAACAGAGCAGAGCACGAATTATTGTCATGATACAGGGAGAAATATCATATGTCTATTCAAAAAATACCGACCCACATAGCAGGATTTGATTTTATAGCACGTGGCGGAATGCCTCAGGGGCGTACGACCTTAGTTTGTGGCTCTGCGGGTAGTGCAAAAACAGTTTTTGCCGCACAGTTCCTTGCTGCGGGGATT
>DHLT01000054.1:8272-16871 GCA_002405405.1 Ignavibacteria bacterium UBA4661
TTCAGGATTAGGGTGGGATATTCCTGCATGGGAAGCGGAAGGCAAGTGGTGTTTTGTTGATGCATCGCGTCATGATGATCAGCAAATTGTTGGCGGAGAGTTTGATTTTACGGGCTTGTCAGCTCGCTTGCAACACGCAGTAGCAAGCGTCAATGCACAGCGTGTTTCGGTTGATTCACTTGGTGCTGTCTTTGCGCAATTTGAAGATCCGTCTGTTGTACGCAATGAACTTTTTCGCATCATCGCCGACTTACGAAAATTGAATGTTACCGCGCTCATTACAGCAGAGCGGAGCGACGAGTATGGCGAGATTGCACGCTATGGCATTGAGGAATTTGTTGCTGATAATGTGATCATACTTCGCAATGTGCTGGAAGAAGAAAAACGCAGACGCACGATCGAAATCTTGAAATTTCGTGGTACGGAGCATCACAAAGGCGAATATCCGTTTACGATTATGTCGCAAGAGGGCATCGTCATTATTCCACTTTCGGAAATTCAATTGCGTCAGCATTCCTCTTCAACAAGAATTTCAAGTGGCAATAAAGAACTTGATACTATGTGTGGAGGCGGTTTCTTTCGGGATTCGGTTATTCTTGTATCCGGTGCAACAGCTACAGGTAAAACACTCCTTACAACAGAGTTTATTAATGGTGGCTTGAAGGCAGGTGAGAAATGTCTACTCTTTGCATTTGAAGAAAGTCGCCAACAGCTTTTTCGTAATGCCAATGGCTGGGGTATCAATTATGCTCAGTATGAAGAAAAGGGTCTGCTCAAACTTGTGTGTGAATATCCTGAAGTTGCAGGTTTGGAAGATCACCTTATTAATATCAAGCAGATAATCAACGAGGAAAAACCTGATCGTGTTGCGATTGATAGTTTTTCGGCATTAGAGCGTATTGCGACTATGCGGAGTTTCCGTGAGTTTGTTATTGCTCTGACATCATTCATTAAGCACAAAGAAATTGCAGGTCTCTTTACTTCCACCACAGAGAGTTTGATGGGCGGATCATCCGTAACTGAAACGCATGTTTCTACGCTGACGGATTCTATTATTCTCCTCCGCTATGTCGAAATGTTCGGCGAGATGCGGCGCGGTCTGACCGTGCTGAAAATGCGTGGCTCAACACATGACAAGCAGATCCGTGAATTCCTTATTGATGGTCAAGGAATGCACATAGGCAATCCGTTTCGTAATGTCATGGGTATTCTGTCGGGAAATCCTGTTCATATAGCCCAAAGCGAAAGCAGTCGCTTGGATGAACTCTTCTAGCAAAATTTGCTCCGTGAAAAATCTCTTGCACTACGCAGGCAAAACTGCGTAAATTGAAACTCTTTTCTCAAAAAGAGCACGGAAAGATGCCGGAGTGGCTTAACGGGCTCGCCTGGAAAGCGGGTGTATCCTAACAGATACCGAGAGTTCGAATCTCTCTCTTTCCGCAATCTCAATCATAAAAGCCGCATGATACTTGTCATGCGGTTTTTTTGTTGCACGCATGTCGATATATTGCGGTGCGTTGTATCTATTTGTGGAAGCCATGCAGTCTATCTACGGTACGATTAAGAACAACATCAGAAATTATTGTATGACAACACTTCTCCACGATCATTTTCTTTGTTACAAGCGTGATTTCCCCAGTGCGAATTCTATCATCGTACAAGGACCACAACCTATTCTTATCGATACCGGCTTTATTACCGATAAAGACCGTACAGAGCAGTTCCTCAAGGAGGCGGGTGTTCAACCACATAAACTCTACTGTGTTGTCAATACTCATGCACATTCCGATCATGTTGGCGGAAATCATTGGTTGCAATCAACCTTTGATATCCCGATAGCCGCTCATGTGTGGTCTGCTTCTGCCATCAATCGTCGAGCACATGAGGTATGCTCTGCAGAATGGCTCGACCAGCCCGTGCTTGCATATCATGTCAATAATATTCTTCATGAAGCCGATGAAATTTCTACCGGTGCAGTTCGACTCACTGTACTCCATACTCCTGCCCATACGTTGGATCACATCGTACTTTATGACCGTGATTCCCAAACACTGATTGCCGGCGATGTGCTGCAACAAGGCGATATTGGTTGGCTCAATCCTTTTCATGAAGGAACATCAACTCTTGATCGCGCCATCGAAGTACTCGAATGTCTTGCGATTTTGCCTCTACGAGCAGTTTTTGGTGGGCATGGCAGTATCATGACTAATCCTGATGAACTTATTCGAGAATCTCTTCGTCGATATTCCTCATGGCTTCATCATCCTGAAAAAATGGCATGGCATGCGATGAAACGTATTTTCGCTTATGCCTTGCTGATTCGCAATGGCATAAAAGAAACTTTTGTACGTGAGTATTTGCAGAATACGCTTTGGTTGAAAGATTACAGTACGCATGTTTTTCGTACTGATATAAAGAACCTTGCAGAGGAGGTTGTCAAAGAAATGCTTCGTTCCGGCGCAGCTGAATGGCGCATACAGTCTGACCATCCGCAAGAGAGAGTCTTGTGCGCTACAGTCCGCTATAATGCTTGCGAAGACGCAGAATTGTCACGTATGTTTGCGCCTGCGGTGCTTGCCCCATTTTTGCCTAAACATTGGTACGATCAGAGTAAACGCAGTCAGTAGTGAGCTTTCAAATCGAGTTTGTAGATTGCAACACTCAAATTTTTTATACACTAGTATGTTATAGATAGATCGTTACAAAAGCAAAGCTACATGTGCTCAAGATCCGCTAGTAAAGCAGTATTTCTTGGTTCATTTTTGTTTGTACCTATGCGATATTTTTCTTTTTCCGGCTATCAATTATTGCGATATTTTTTAGTGATCGTCTGCATGACTGCTTGTACCATCTTGCTATCATCGTGTGCCGCTACGTCCTTATTGCCCGGAGCAGAGCAAGTGCAAATTGTGACAAAAGAACCTACAGATTGTCAGTATCTTGGTGAGGTTATCGGTGAACAGGGCGGCGCATTTACGGGGGCTTTTACAAGTAATGTCAATCTCGAACAAGGTGCTTTGAATGACATGAAAAACAAAGCATTTAAAATGGGCGGAACAATCATTGTGCTGATAACAACACGATCCGGGCAAACAGGTAGTGTTACGCCAATAGGTGGTGGTACATTAGAGCAAACCAATGTTTTGTATGTTGGTACGGTGTATCGATGTCGATAAAAATTATATTGGAAAAATACAGGAGCAGACTTTGTATCCCGGTAAGCAAGGTGTAGCGTATTTGCCAGTGCGTAGTTACTGTTTTCTTCCACCACCCCATTGCACAAACGGGGAAATCTCTGCAAGTTTGAAGTTTGTTTTTCTTCTCCTGCTCTCGAACTGCAATGAAACCCGACCAAACGCCTCTGCTTATTAGTGAAGTAACCTTTCTTGTTACCGATGTTGAAACTACCGGCTCAAACCCGGCAAGCAATCGTGTAACTGATATTTGTTCGGTAGCTCTACGCGATGGCGAGGTCTTACAAGAAGTTTCATCTTTGGTGAATCCGCGCCAACATATCCCTTCGATGATTCAAAAAATGACGGGCATTACTGATGCTATGGTCTATAATGCACCTTCCGAGAGCGATGTCTTTCGGCGTGTGCATCGCATGTTTGCAACCGCATCAAACCCTGTCTTTGTTGCGCACAATGTGCAGTTCGATTGGGGGTTTGTTTCTCATGCCATGGCGCGGAGCGGTGTGCCACCTGCCGACATACAACGCCTGTGTACGTACCGCTTGGCGAAACGACTGCTACCACGCCATAAGCGATTTAATCTCGGTGCGCTTGCCGAACATTTTGATATTAAAATTGCTCAACGCCACCGCGCACAAGGCGATGCATGGGCAACTGTAAAAATACTCGAACATTTTTTGGAGATTCTCCAAGAGCAATTCGATGTGCAAACGCTTGACGATGTACTGGGTTTTCAGTACAAAGCGATGAGCAATTTCAAGGCAATTCCCAAAGGCATAGAGCGTCTGCGCGACCGCATCAACAGCATTCCCGAAGAGCCGGGCGTGTATCGTTACATGGGCAAGAGCGGTGAAATGCTGTATATCGGCAAAGCAAAATCACTAAAGAATCGTGTGAGTTCGTATTTCCAACAAGGAACAGAACACAGTAAGAAAATTGCGGAATTAGTCAAGCAAGTGCATGACATTGAGTGGACTTGTACGGGTAGTGAATTGTCGGCATTGCTTCTTGAATCTAAGCTGATTAAAGAGCATCGTCCACGCTATAACACCATGATTAAAAAATATCGCCGCTATCCTTTTTTACGATTGCATGATGTGCAGGGCGATGGCTTCCCGCGTTTGGATTATACCTTTGAAATTTACGATGATGGTGCAGAGTACTTTGGTCCGTTCAGTGGCAGCTCAAGCGTCGAAGATATTCTTGAAACTATTGCAAAGTCTTTTACACTTCGTACATGTGCAGATCCGGAGCAACCCGATGAGAGCATCACGCCATGTTTTTATCATAAGATTAAGCGGTGCGACGCGCCTTGTGCCAGTATGATTTCACCAGAAGAATATGCCAAAGAAGTTCAGCGAGTACGCGATTTTTTGAGTGGCAAACAAGATGGTATTGTTGATGTCCTCAGAAATAGTATGGTGCGCTCGGCATCGGAGATGAATTTCGAAGAAGCCGCTGAAGTACGCAATCGTATTGCCGAATTAGAGCGTGTCTTCTATCGCCAGCAACATCTTGCAACGTCTGTTAATGAAAACAATGTCGCGATTGTTTTGCCTGCACCTCAAGCAAAAAAAGTAGAGGTATTTTTTATTCGACATGGACGGCTTGCATATCAACGTATGATCGGCAAAAAGATTCCGTACAAAGAATTACAAACTGCCGTTGAGCAAACCTATTTTGATGGTTCGGTACAACCGGAACACTGCCAAAAAGAAGAGATTGATGAAATCCGTATCATTGCTTCGTGGATCCATCGACATCGTCATGAGGGAGAATTTGTGTATTGCGGTACAAAGACTGTACAAGCATATTTCGAAGAAATCTGCGACAAAATTTTTGCCATGCTCAACATGGAAACTGTTTATGTTGGCGAGGAGGATTTGTAGTGCTATCAGCATGGCAAGTAGAGTATGAGCGAATTGCCTCTGCTCTTACCGAAGGTAATCAAGGTAAAGCACGTGTTTGTGCGCGGCGTGCTGTGGGTGCATGGATGATGGAGAAATTTCCGCAGTATGCAGAGATACAAGGTAATGACGCAATGAAAATTATTCGTGCCTTGAGTACCGATGTACAACAACCACAGGATGTGCAATTAGCGGCAGAGCGTCTTGCAGGTGGCTTACGTGCAGAGTTGCAAGGCGGTGTGGTGTCGGATAATCCTCGTGCCGATGTTGATACGATTATTGCTGGGTTTGTGAGTGTCAGATAATCACATAATAAAGCGATCGTCTTTGCGTGCTTGTAAGAAGTAAGTTGTCATCGCTCCTTTACTTTTGATGCTGATAGTACCACGTTTTTCAAAGGTGTAATGCTCTTTGGTGAGCAAATAAAATGCCTCAGAACAATGAATCTTTCCGGGCAGACCATGTGATTCCATACGTGATGCAGTATTGACGGTATCGCCCCAAATATCAAACACTAATTTTTTTGTACCGATAATACCACCTACTACTGCCCCACTGTGAATACCAATACGAATATCAATATTTGCGGAAAGTGACTGCCGAAGCAAAGCCATGGTGGAAAGAATTTCAAGTGCCATGTTGGCAATCTCTATAGCATGGTGTGGTGTTGGCGTGGGAATACCTGATACAATCATATACGAGTCCCCAATTGTTTTAATTTTTTCGACATTGTGTAATTCGGAGAAATAATCAAATGCCGAAAAAATACTATTGAGGACATCTACAACTTCAATAGGATCTTTCTGCGAAGAGTACTCCGTAAAACCGACCAAATCAGCAAAGAGAACAGTTGCATTGTCATATCGCTCGGCAATTGTTTGCTCACCGGCTTGCAATCGACGGGCAATATCTTTCGGAATAATACTGAGCAAGAGATGTTCTGATTTCTCGCGCTCAACATCTAATTGTTGATTAGCAATAAACAATTCTTGTTGTTCGCGCTCGAGTTCTGCTGTTTTTTGCTCCAATTGTTTCGTACGCTCATGCACGTCTTGCTCTAGGGATTGCTGGTAATTTCTCGTTAATTCCTCGGCACGTTTACGCTCCGTAATATCGCGGACAAAGGCACTAAAACGAATCACGCCTTCATTTACTAATTTGATAACAGTCAATTCCACAGGAAATTCATGTCCGTCTTTGTGCAGTGCTGTAATTTCAATACGTTGATTGAGTATACGTGACTGTCCTGTTGTAAGCAAGCGATCTACGCCTTGGCGATGCGCCGAACTGTACTGTGGCGGAACAATTAATTCCCATAGTTTTTACCTAGTGCTTCGGTACGGTGCCAGCCAAAGGTCTTTTCTGCTTGTGTGTTCCATGCCGAAATGATGCTGTCTGCATCAATAGTGATAACAGCATCCAGCGCATTTTCGAGAAGCTGTTCTGTTTGGTGATTTGCTTCAGCAAGACTACGGAGTCGTTTAGTTTCGTTTTCATGCTCGATAGCATGAAGTTGAGCTTGCACTAACTTTTGTTCAAGATCACGGCGTAATTCGACAGAGCGATATGCTTCACTTAATTGCTCGTTTGCCGCTTCAATTTCTTCATGGGCTGATTGTAAATCGCGGTGTTGTTCTTCGAGTTTGGCATACTGTTCTTCAATGGCTTTCTGCTTATCCTGGAGATCCAATGCGTTGACAAATTGTCTCCGACCATAGACTTCAAATACCCATGTTGTAACCCAACCAACAAAGAGACCCGTTCCCCAAAAGACATGCAAGAGTAAGAGTGATTGCGCTCCTTGCAATGTAGCCCAACGACCTTGTATGATAATCAAAACAATGTCCATCGGTGCAAGCGAAAATACACTCCATAGGCAGGAGTGTTGCAACGACATTCGTGTAATCCCACCCCAACAAATGAGCTGAAAAACTAAACTATATGGATAGTACGAATAGGCGAGATCAAGTGGCGAACTCAGCGCAACAATAATGCTCGTAATGATACTTATTGCCATCATCAACAGCGAGAGATTGATTGGATAGCGAATAACTCGTGAGGGCTCTTGACTATGCCGCCCTGCTACAAAGCATACTACTGCAAAAACTAAACGCAACAGCGAAGACAGTAACCACGAAGTATGATTGGCAAAGACATCGAGGACAATCCACGCTATGCTAATCGTGCCAATGCCATAATACACAGGCTTGGCTAGCCATTCAACTGCCTCGCGTATCCATGCTTGTCGGAATATCTGCTCGGTTTGTTGGTCGGAAAAATTAGGGCGAAGAAGATGATACGCCGACAGTTGATGTGTATTCACAGTTAAGAATGCAAAAGAGCATTTGGCTCTGTTGTAGAATTGCGATGAAACATCGCGTACTTTTTTAGAAATTTACAAGTTGTTTGACAATTCTTAGATGACTGTCAGGCAGTTATAGAGTACCATGATTTGTCATTTTTGTTTCACGCAGTACAATATTTATGAAATTCCGACCATTATATCTTCTGCTTCTTTTTGTTCCTGCGGTCTTCGTTGCAGAATTTCTTCATGCACCGCACTTAGTAATCTTCGGGCTAGCGGCATGTGCTATTATTCCTCTTGCAGGATTGATGGGGGAAGCGACTGAACATCTCACGGTAAAAGTAGGACCCGGTATCGGTGGTCTGCTTAATGCAAGTTTCGGTAATGCAGCTGAGTTGATTATTGCGTTGATGGCATTACAAAAAGGTCTGCTCGAGGTCGTGAAAGCATCGATTACAGGATCAATCATCGGGAATATTTTACTTGTACTCGGAGCGGCAATCGTTGCCGGTGGTGTTAAGTATGAGCGCCAAACATTCAACCGTACAGCCGCATCATTAGGAGCTACATTAGTTGTGCTGTCGGCTATAGCTTTGGTGATCCCCTCCATTATTCATCAGATTATTGCCTCGAATCCTAATGCACAACCCATTGAACGTAACTTGAGTTTAGATATTGCGATTATCCTTTTTATTGCCTATCTCCTCTCGTTATGGTTCTCATTGAAGACACATAAGCATTTGTACAGTGGAGGAGAAGACGAAGAAGAAGAGCATAGTGAGCACTGGAGTATGGGCAAAAGTGTTGGTATCTTATTGGTAGCAACAATCTTTACAGCATTGATGGCGGAAGCACTAACAGGAGCAGTCGAGCAAGCTGCGCATACTCTTGGTATGACAGATTTATTTATCGGTGTCATTGTTGTTGCTGTTGTGGGCAATGCCGCAGAGCATAGCACAGCCATCGTTGTTGCGATGAAAAACAAAATGGATTTGGCAGTAAATATCGCGGTTGGTTCGAGCATCCAAATTGCTCTCTTTGTCGCTCCATTGCTTGTGTTTGCGGGATATCTGTTTGGTCAGCCGATGAATTTAGTGTTCTCGCAAATTGAAGTCATTGCCATTGTCATTTCGGCAGGAATCCTCTTTATGATTACTCAAGATGGTGAATCAAACTGGATGGAGGGCGTGATG
>DHLT01000110.1:0-12357 GCA_002405405.1 Ignavibacteria bacterium UBA4661
TCACCTGATATCAAGAATAATCAAGCATTGGCTGTTGCAGAACGACTAAAAGATAAAGCTGTTGCAGTATACTCTTCACCAAATTTTGAGGCAGTAAATCTTCGTTGGCGCGGGCAAATTCAAGAAAATGCAAAACACATTGCTTTTGGAGGAATTATTCCTGAAATGAATCATAATGAAATTAATGGTTGGGAGTATCCACTTATTGGCAAAGCAACATTAGGAACAAAAGTTGCAACAGTTTTGCTTCGTGATAGTGGCGATCATCCTCGCACGCAAAGTCGTTTCGATATGCTTCGTGAATTGTCCGGCGATAATATGGGGGATGTGGTTGAGGTACAAGCTGATGGTCAATACTTGCTCACCCGTATGATTGTTTCGATTATGCTTGCCGACTGGACAAGCTATTACCTAGCATTGCTTCACAAAACTGATCCTACAGAGATAGAGTTAATTACACAACTCAAAGCAAAACTATCGAAGCTGAAATAAAATTTCCTGCGCAATGGTATGCGATATACCATGTTTTGATTGAACATAGGCAAGGGCTGTTTTCTCGGCTCTTGCCTTTTTTTTCGGTTCTGTCAGTAACATGAGAAGCCACTCCTGAACATCATGTGTTGTATGAATAATGCGCAGGGCATCGGCTTGTGATAATGCTATGGCGTCTTGCGCTAATTCAATGTTCGGACCACATGCTAATGCTATACCATAGCCCGCCGGTTCGAGGACACTGTGCACGCAAAAGCCAAAGCCGCCACCAATATATGCACCATCCGCAATTGCGTATAGTCGTAGAAGTTTACCGATACTATCGACTATTATGGTAGGTTCATTGCCAAGATTAAGAGAGGGTGAAAGCAGGGCTTCAAGCCGACTCAGGCGCTGTGCATTAGGAAGTTTTTTTTCGAGAGAAGTGATGTGCGATTCTGTGGGTTCGTGTGGAACAATAATCAGCGTGATACGAAAACCCTGCAAGCGTAGTGCTTGTACAGCAGGAAGAATATACTCCTCATCGGCACCCCAAGAGCTGCCAATTATCAGAGTGAAGTTGTTTTGTTTAAGAGGTGTGTAGTGAATGTCGTTGCGGTGAGCGTTGACACGATCAATAATGCGATCAACTCGCGTATCGGCAGAGCTATGCACTTTCGACAAACCCAATGCACGAAAAAGGAGCGCGTCCCGTTCGCCGGCGGTGTAGATGGCTGTGCAGTGCTGGTACAGCAAGGTGTGGTAGAGTTTAGAAAGTCGATTCTGTACGCTTTTCGGATTGAGCGTCGCATTGATCATGATGAGAGGTATAGCATGTTCCGATAGAGCCGATGCCATATTCCACCACAAATCATACCGCGAAAACACAGCGCAATCGATACGCGCTTCGCGGATGAATCTTCGTACCGACCACCATGTATCTTGCGGAAGAAAAAGAATGGCATCGCAATGCGGATACTCTCGGTGGGCATTATACCCGGAAACTGAGTACAGTGTTGCAATGATAGTGATGGTAGAGCGTAATGAGCGTATATGCTCAATTACGGGTTTAATCTGTTCAAATTCTCCCGCCGATGCCGCATGAAACCATATGGTATGTCGTGATGAATTCTGTGTGTGCTTCAATGAGTCAAAGTGTCGCCATGTGTTTGCAATGCCTTGTGCACGTGCACGAAATTTTGCTGAAAAAAATGCGCCGACATAAAGGACGACCGAAAGAATCGGTATTACAACAATGTTGTAGAAAAGAGTGATGATGTATCGTGCCATGAAAAAAGAATGCATGTGAGAGCCGTATTAGCCAAGAGAAAGAGTAATTTCGAAGATGAAACATCAGTGTACAATATGTTAATTTTCCTGATGCCATTGCAGTACGACTCAAAACAATATGTCTTCCCATCTGCTAGATGACAGCACAATAATGCGTAGCATTCATCGTAAACACATTCAGCGGTGTGTTGAGTATAGCGCATTGTTGGTATTTCATGGCTATGCACTGTGGATGTTTATACGATTAGAAACAACTTCCATATTACTTTTCACTGCAATTCTTGTATTGATGGGTTTAGGTGCACAATTGGCTGTGCTTCGAGAGCGTAGGCGATTGCGTCATCCTTTGGATCGGCGTCGATTGGTGGTGGAATCCACCGAGAGTTTGAGTGGTATGCTTTTGCTTGTTTTGAGTATTATTGTCGCACTCCACGCACAAATTGCGCTCGTACTCTTGATGCAATGGCTTTCAGGATTACTCTTGGGATATTTTGGGGGTACTCTCGTAGGTGAATATGTGTGGCGATTTCGGACGATAGCTCGTTTGCAGCAATATTCCTTATCACGCTACGAAGAAAATCTGACGCGGTCGGTAATGTTTCCGTATAATCTTAAATTCATCGCGCGATTGTGGATAAAATCATAGTCTCATGTGTTTATGGCTAATAATTGTTGGTGATTCTTGTTCCTTTTCTTCTTTGGTTATATGAATACGCACAGAATATTGCTTCGTATATCGTTTATGATACTGATTGGAGTATGGCTACTCATCGTTGATCTATGTACCGATGTTTCTGCTCAAGGAATGTCGCAAGCATCGGGAGAACAATATTCCTATGGTCGTATCTATTTTACAAAGGATTTTGGTGTTGCCGAAGCAGCAAATATGGGGGTAGAAGTTGACCACGCGATTATTCGTGAAGATTACATCGAAACAACATTTCAGAGTAATTTACCGGCAATACTTGCCACACAGGGAATACGGTGTGAAATCATTCATCATGATTTTGCAGCATTTCTACAAGAGCGTGCTCGTACTCGCCCGGCTAAATCATTAGCGCAATATGCACAAGTGCCATCCGGATTTCGCCTCGGTACGATGGGAGGGTTTCTGCGTTTGTCAGAAATTTATCAAGACTTTAATCGTATGCTGAGTTTATATCCTTCCGTTGTACAATTCGTTGATACTATAGGGCGCAGTGTCGAGGGCAGACCAATCGTGGCATATCGTTTTGGAACAAGTACGTCTGTTGGTAAGCCTGAAGTGTTGTACACTGCACTGCACCATGCGCGTGAGCCCGGTGGAGCGGCGGTACTATTATATTTCTTATGGGATATTCTCCAGAAATTTCAAGCAGGTGAGCCAACGGCACAATATCTACTCAATGAACGGCAATTGTATGTCGTTCCCTGCATTAATCCTGATGGATATGAATGGAATGCTTCAACAAATCCGAGTGGTGGTGGGCTTTGGCGTAAAAATCGTTCGAGAAATACTGATAATACACGCGGTGTCGATTTGAATAGAAACTATGGTACAACAGAATTTTGGAATGCGAATAATGGCGGTTCTTCAACATCGCCCGGTTCAGATACTTATCGTGGTCCTTCACCGTTTTCTGAACCTGAAACTCAAGCAATTCGCAACTTTATGAATCAGCGCAACTTTCGTGTTGCAATTAATTATCACACGTTCAGCAATTTGCTCATTTATCCGTACTCATACACACCACTGGAAACGCCCGACTCAACGTATTACAGAGCATTTACGGCAGAGATAACCAAAAGGAATTTATATTCCGGTGGGCGTGATTTACAAACTGTAGGGTACTCTGTTCGCGGTGCATCAGATGATTTTATGTATGCAGGTATTTCCCAAAAGAAAACATTTGCACTAACACCTGAGGTCGGTACAATAGATGATTTTTTCTGGCCTGTACCGGATCGTATTGTTCCGCAGTGTGCCGAAAATTTAATAACAAACTACACCGCTGCCTGGAGTGCGGGAGCAAATCTTCGTCCGGTTGCAACATATACAGTGGAGCGCAGCGATAGTCGTCAAGCACGACTTGTTGTTGAAACACAAAATATCGGTATTGCTTCGGCTCAGTCTGCAACACTTCGTGTGAACAGTGTTTTACCAAATTTGCAAGGATCCGTAACACTAACCCCTCAAACGCGTACAATTCGATCACTTGCTTCAGCAGTCGGCTTATCAGTTGTACAAGCGAATCAACAAGCGATGCAACGTGATACTTTTGATGTGCAGCTTCGCGGTTCTTTGCCAAATGGCTCAATAGTACCAATCGAGCTTGTACTGACACAAGAAGGAGTTGACCGACGCGATACCATTATGCTGCAAATTCAACAACCGAACCGCGACACGCTCTTTATGGGCTCTGTGCCATCAACCGTGAGTAACTGGTCATTAGGTCAATGGGGGATGGTGACTGACCCGATGACGGGGGCGCAATGTTTGACTGATAGTCCGAACCGAAACTATACAAACAACGCACGTAATTTTGTACAGTACACACAACCAATACGATTGACAACAGCCCTTGCTGCAACTTTGGAGTTCTCAACACGTTGGTCGATTGAATCAAACTATGATTTTGGTGTTGTACAAGTATCCAATGATAATGGTCTTACATGGCGTTCATTGCGAAGCACACTTATGAAACCCGCTTCCGGGCAAATCAATTCTGGACAAATCGATGGTTTTGGTTTTGATGGAAATTTTCCGCAATGGATTCGTCAGGAGTGTTCTCTAAATGAATATGTGGGGCGGAATATCCTTCTTCGTTTTGGCATTGTATCTGACGGGGGCAATACCTTCGATGGTTGGTATCTGAATGATATTGTTATCCGTACATACTCGCAAACCGCGGTGAGTGCTCCGCCTCAATCCGTGCAATCATTTGGTGTGATGTGTTTTCCGTCGCTGATTCAAGGCAGTACGGCAGGTATGCAAGTCCGCGCTATCGTGCCGGCCGGATTTTCTGCCGAGCGTATCACTATTCATCTTGTTGATGTCTTAGGAAAATCCTATTCAGCCAAAGCAACACTACGTGCTTCTGCATTGAATGAAGTTCTCATCGAATTACCGGAAATGCCCTCTGGAACATACCGTATCGTGATTGCAGAGGCTGGGCGTACAGCTGGTGCTATGCTCGTCGTAGCACGTTAAAGAAAGGAAGTTTGTGAAAAGAAATACTCCAAAGAGATACCATGTAAATCATGGAAATGCCGTAAATTGTCTGCTGAAAATTTTGTGTTGTTTTTATCATATACAAAGGGGATTATATGAAACAGTGGTTCATGGTGGTAGTGCACGTAATCGTACTTTTTTTTGGTATTGTGGGGAGCATGTCTGCGCAAAATATCATGAGTATTCGTGATGCTCGTGGGATGGCAATAGGTACAGTCATTACTGTAACCGGGCGTGTAACAGTGTCGGGTGAATTTGGTTCCCAGTTAATGTTTATGCAAGATGCAACCGCGGGTATTGCTCTTAATCCTATTGCTTCCATTGGTCGTAATGATCGTTTTGTCATGAATATCAGCGCGGGAGATTCCATCATTGTAACCGGACGTTTGGTGGAGATTCAAGCATCAGCGAATAATCCCGGCTCCGGTGTGTTGGCAATTCAAGCATTAACAACGGTGAATGGTCAAACAACATCGATTATATCAGTTCAGCGAGTCGGAACGACATCATTACTTCCTGCACCACGTGTACTGACTTCGATCAATGATATCAATGAATCGCTTGAAGGTCAATATGTCGAAGTACCCAATGTTCGCTTGACAAATGCAACAGTTCCATTTTTCCGTGCAGCGGCGAATTTCAGTATCCTTGGGACAACAAGTCCAATCATTATGCGCTTTGATCGATTTACTTCGATTGCGAATCTTCCTGTTTTTACCGATACGCGAACAGTACGTGGTATTGTGAATCAATTTCAAGGAACATATCAATTGCAACCGCGCTCTGCGGAAGATATTGGAGCAGGTAATGTGCAAGCCATCTCTGCTCGCAATGCACCGAACCGTATTAAATTTACCACATGGAATATGCGCTGGTTTGGTGATCCGTTTAGTGGTTCGACCCCTTCGACAACGAATACAACATTTCTTGGCGATTCAACAATTCAAATCAATAATGCCATTCGTGTGATTGACTCCATTGATGCTGATGTGTATGCTCTGCAAGAAGTGGTGCTTGTAACGGGTGCTACAACCAATCCGGGTATCCAGCGTATTCTTGCGGCACTGCCACGCTATGGCGGTATCGTTACGACCGGTATTCGTGATTTTTTATCGCAAAAAGTAGCATTTCTTTTTAAGCGTTCGGTGATTGACACGATCAGCACACGATTGCTGACTCAACTCGAATGGGATCCCACCAATACTCGCTCAGCAGCCTATGCAACCGGTCGCTATCCTTTCGAAATGCTTTTTCGTTTGCGGGGTGCTGGGGTGCCAACTGATACTCTTATTGCTATATCATATCATGCACGGTCGCAAACCGGAACAGATACGAATGACTATAACAATCGTACACGTGATGCACTCGAATTATACAACTACTTACGGACACCAGCCCGTGCCAATGCAGGTGTTGTGTTGATGGGTGACTTTAATGATCGGGTAACAGGTACCATTCTTGCGAGCCGTACAGTATCTCCGTATTCGCCTTTTGTGAACGATCCGACGAATTTCCGTGTTATGACACAAGCACTCGAAACAGCAGGGAATTCCTCGTTTACAAACTCGACTAGTATGATTGATCATATTATCATGAGTCGCCGTTTGTTTGCAGGCATACAAGACCAGAATAGTCAGTTCCCACCATTTGTTGAGCGTCCTCAGGCATATACGCCAAAGTTTACGGTAGCATCATCTGATCACTTTCCTGTTACAGCATTTTTGCGAACAGATGTTACGTACACCTCGGTGCGCAATCAATGGGTGAATGCAAAACTTGCACTCACACCGAATCCGGCAAGCAGTTCGACATTGCTAACCTTCACACCTGAATCACAACATGATGTTGCTTTGGTTGTGGTAGATATGCTTGGTCAACGTCAATTCTCTACGACTATCTCTTCGGCAATGGTCAGCATGAATCGTGAAATGATAGTTAACATCAACACGAGCAATCTTGCCAGTGGCATGTACATGGTACGGGTGGAGCAAAATGGCAAGTATGCGTCCCTGCCTTTGCAGGTTGTGCGATAAACATGTGTGATACACAGACTAAAAAGTGCGATATACCAGAAAACGTTATACCAGAAAACGTTATACCAGAAAACTTTGTGGATGCATACTGATGCAATGATGCTTTGTAGTATCTTTGTGCCCATGAAAAAAAATTCATTGTTTGATTGATACTCACAATTTTTGTGACATATTTTATTCATCCCTTTTTTCTCAAATATGAGTGTTCTTGTTGAAAAGATGAATGTCCTTGCCGGACACTTCCGCGAAGAGCGGAAAGCATTGTCGAAAGCCCATGAGGAAACAAAAATCGGAGAGGTAACAGCCGGTCAAGTTTTGGGAGGTATGCGCGGTATTCCTGCTTTGGTCTGTGATACTTCTTCAGTGAATGCTGATGAGGGGTTGCGGATTAGAAATATTCCCATTCTCGATTTGACGACAAAATTGCCGGAAGAGATTTTTTGGTTGTTGCTGACGGGTGAGCATCCTACTTCGGCTGAAGTAGAAGAGTTGCGCGCAGAATTTGCAAACCATGCTGATATTCCCGACTATGTGTTTGATGTGCTGAAAGCAATGCCGGCAGATTCACATCCAATGACGATGTTTTCAACGGCAGTCCTTGTGATGGGGCGCGAGTCAAAATTCCGCAAGCAGTATGATGAGGGATTAGGGAAAAATGATTTATGGAAGCCGATGTTAGAAGATTCCATCATTCTTCTCGGACGCATCACCGGTATTGCTGCGGCAATTTATCGCTTGAAGTTTCGCGATGGTTCGCGTATCGCACCGGATCCATCCTTGGATTGGGGCGCGAATTATGCGAAAATGCTCGGCGTAAGTGATAATCCGAAATTTACAGAGTTGATTCGTATGTACTTAGTATTGCACTCCGATCACGAAGGTGGCAATGTCAGTGCAATGACGGGCAACACGGTATCTTCTGCATTGTCGGATATCTACTATTCGATTTCTGCGGCACTCAATGGTTTGGCAGGTCCGCTTCATGGCTTGGCAAATCAAGAATGCTTGGCTTTTGTCATGGAAATTTACGAGCATTTCAAAGGCGTTCCTTCGGATGAAGATCTGAAAAAATTTGCGTGGGATCGCTTGAATAGCGGGCAAGTTATTCCGGGTTATGGCCATGCGGTACTTCGTGTGGAAGACCCGCGTTTTACGGCGTTCTATAACTTTGGTAAAGCAAACATCGACACTACGCAAGACCCCATTTTTGGTATTGTGGACGCACTCTATAAAGTGATTCCGGGTGTGCTCACGGAGCAAGGTAAAGCAAAAAATGTCAAGCCGAATGTTGATGCCGCATCAGGTTCGTTGTTGTATCATTTTGGTTTGAAAGAATATGACTTCTACACCGTGATGTTTGGCGTATCGCGTGCAATGGGCATTTGTGCACAAGTCGTGCTTGCTCGTGCGGCAGGCAATGGCTTGATTCGTCCGAAAGGATTGACCACACCGCAACTCAAAAAACTGCTTGGGGCATAAGTTCTCTTAGTACTAATAGACGCAAAACAAAGCCGCACTCCTTTATGAGGTGCGGCTTTGTTATGAAGATTCACTTTTTCCTTCCATTTCTTTTACTGCTCATGATTAGTATTCAAGGAACATTCTCCGCATTAGATGAAGGTAAGATGGTTTTCCGTGTTACAAATCCACTAACGGGCAATCCAGTGTTGTTGCAGGAATTAACCATGCTCAACGGTGAGTTTTCGATTGATATTGAGCGGTTTTTTCCGTGCTTCATGGTTATTGTACTTGCTGAGAGCGGTGGGTCTTTTCAAATGACATACTTCTTTATCGACAGCGATGACGCTGTTCGCTTAGAAGGAGAAGATTTTGAGCATTGCACCATAACAAGCGGAGCAATGCAAGCACAGCATACTATTTTTCAAAACAGCATCGCTGAGTACGAGCGTGAACTGAGTGATCTACATAAACTACGACAGTTTGGTGATACCTGGAGGTCGCTGACGATGGAAGAAGCTCAACCGATAAGAAAGGCATTGCAGAAAAAAATTATTGCATGTATAGTGGAGCATATTCAACTGTATCCGAACGAATTGTATTCGGCGTATCTCCTCCATGAACGGAGACTTCTTCTCCCCGACGATGAGCTTCGTGCCTTGTATGCTACTCTCTCGACTGAAGTACAAGAGTCGGTATTTGCGTACAGCGAGCGACATCGTTTTCAGTACGCCCCAACATTGCAAGATAGAGATGAATTTGTTGATGGTCCGCATTACGATATTCATGGAGTGGAGCAATCAATTTCCTCTGTGCGCAATAAAGAGCGGTACACCATTCTCCACTTTTGGAATTCAAGTCCACGTACCAGTGAACAAATCCACATGGTCAAGAATATTCACCAACGCTTCACCAACGACAATGTGCATTTGGTAAGTATTGGAATAGATGATAACAAAGAATTGTGGAAAGAATCGATTGAAAAGTATGGCATGAATTGGACGCATCTGAATGATTTTTATGGTGTGAACACTCATTTTGCCACTATGTACCAACTACATTCAGTCGCTTCTGTCATTCTGCTTATTGATCACATAACCAATAAGATTACTTATCAGGGATTATTAGGTCTTAAATCAGCCGAAACTGAATCTACACTTGCAAAGAGTATTTATGGCGATGTAAGGGCGAATCTTCCACAGAGTGCGTAATCCTTATCTCGAAAGTGTCGTCTGTACAAGGCATTTGAGTGTGATGTTATACATTTCGCTATTTTTCATCTGTGCAATGTTCTTCTCTTCACTTCACTTCTCTCACGAATGCCTATGCTGAATCGCTCTCTGCCATTCTCAACCCGAACGATTACGTTCTTGATAGTCGTGGTTGTCTTCTTCGCTCAAAGTATGGTTAGTCTGCAAGCGCAGATTGTTCCCTTGTGGATGCGCTATCCGGCTTTGTCGCCCGATGGTTCAACGATTGTGTTTTCTTATCGAGGCGATTTGTACCGTGTTCCGTCGCAAGGTGGGCAAGCAATACCACTTACTGTTCACGAAGGACACGAAACCAATCCTGTGTGGAGTCATGACGGTAAGATGATTGCCTTTGCAAGTGATCGCTATGGTAATTATGATGTTTTTGTTATGCCGGCAAGCGGTGGCGAAGCAAAGCGATTAACAGCGCACTCTGTCAATGATATTCCGTATGATTTTACAGCCGATAATTCTGCCGTGCTTTTCGGAAGCGGTCGGCATACAGTCGCCAGCAATGTGCGGTTTCCTTCCGGTCGATTTCAGCAATTGTACAAGGTTGATGTACGTGGTGGCAAAAGTATTCTGCTGAGTGCTGTTGGCATGGAATGGGCAAAGATCAATACAAAAGGTACTGCTATCGTCTATCAAGATCGCAAAGCCGAAGATCCTTGGCGCAAGCATCATGTGTCGTCTGTTGCACGTGATATGTGGCAGTGGGATATTTCCACGAACACCTACACCAAACTCAGTGCATTCGAGGGGGAGAATCGTGAGCCGGTGATTGCCTCCGATGACCAGCGTGTATTCTTTTTAGCAGAAAACAAAGGGGCGCAGAATATCTATGTCAAACCACTTTCCGGTGGTACACCAAAGCAACTAACAACCTTTGCAAATCATCCTGTGCGTCATCTTACACGGTCGAATGATAACACGCTGTGCTTCTCGTGGAATGGTGAAATCTATACGATGAAGGAAGGAGCTGCACCAAGCAAAGTTGCAATCACGATTGCCGGTGATGTTCGCAGTGGTACGGAGCGCACCATCTCGATAGCAGAGGGTATCAGCGAAGCTGTGCTTGCACCGAATGGCAAAGAGGTTGCATACGTCGTGCGCGGTGAAGTGTTCGTTGCCAGCATTGATGGGCAAATGACCAAGCGCATTACTAATACCGCTTATCAAGAGCGTATGGTTGCGTAGTCGCCCGACAGCAAAACGCTCTACTATTCTGCCGAGCGTCATCAGAGTTGGGATATTATGCGCGCTACCATGACTCGCAAAGAAGAGCAGTATTTCTATGCTTCGACTGTTCTCCGCGAAGAGCCGGTTATTGCTACCGACAAAGAAGAATTTCAACCCGTCATTTCGCCTGATGGCAAAGACATTGCGTATCTCGAAGAGCGCAACATTCTCCGCGTGTATAATCTTTCGACCAAACAGACGCGAACTATTATTCCTCAGGGACAGATTTTCAGTTACCTCGATGGCGATCAACAGTATCGATGGTCGCCCGATGGGGCATATCTTGCTTTGACGCATGGTCGCGGTCAGGTGTCGGTGCTTTTTCCAACGGACATTGTTGTGTATAAAGCCGATGGATCAGACACAAAAAGCCTGAATCTCACGATGAGTGGCTTTAGCGAATCGAACCCCAAATGGACTGCTGATGGCAAAGCATTGCTCTGGACATCTGATCGTGAAGGCAAGCATTCCTTGGCATATCGAGGTTCTGCGGAGCTTGATGTGTATGCCATGTTTTTCGATCAAGCAGGATATGATCGTTTTCGCTTAACGAAAGATGAATTCACCTTGCTCAAAGAGCGCGAAGACAAAGAACGTAAAGATTCAGCCGGAAAAAACGCGACCGTTAAATCAAACAGTAAAACTGTGATTACTCGCAATGACGAACGCAAAGTACGCTTGAGATTGGGGGCAATGACGATCTACGCGTATGACCTTGCACCAAGCGGTGATAAACTCTATGTTATGGCGGTCTTGGAAAAAGGATTGGACATCCTTGTGGTGGACACACGCACCAAAGAAGTTCGTGTTTTGGCAAAGCTTGGTGCAAATGCAGGTACGATGCAGCTCAGTACTGATGGTAAATTTTTAGCTGTTCTTGCTGACGGACGTTTAAGTAAAGTCGATGCAGAATCCGGCAAGGCAACACCGATTGTTACTCGTGGCGAAATGACGCTCAATGCTGTGGCAGAGCGTGAATATATTTTCGACCATGCGTGGCGACAAGTCAAAAAGAAATTTTACGACCCTGCATTACATGGCGTTGATTGGAATTTCTATCGAACAGAGTACAAGCGATTTCTACCACATATTTCTAACAACTATGATTATCAAGAATTGTTGTCAGAAATTTTGGGAGAATTGAATGCTTCGCATACCGGCGGACGCTATTCACCACAACTGCAAAATCCTGACGTTACGGCATCGTTGGGAATACTCATGGATGAAACTTATCAAGGTGCAGGATTGAAAGTTACCGAAGTCCTTGCAGGTGGTCCATTGGATAAAGCAGAGAGTACTTTGCGAGCGGATTGTATCATCGAAAAAATTGATGGCGAAGAAATACCGACGAATGCTGATTGGGCTGTGTTGTTGAATCGCAAGGCTGATAAACATGTTTTATTAA
>DHLT01000110.1:12451-13591 GCA_002405405.1 Ignavibacteria bacterium UBA4661
GCTGATAAACATGTTTTATTAACATTTTTCGACCCAGCAACAAAACAGACCCGAGAAGAAGTAGTAAAGCCAATCACGCCAGCGCAGGAACAAGCATTGCTGTACCGACGTTGGGTGCAGACTATGCGTACGATGGTAGAAAAACAATCCAATGGCAAGGTCGGCTATGTGCATGTACAGGGCATGAATGATGGCAGTTTTCGGACTGTCTATGAAGAAGTGATTGGACTGAGCTATGACAAGCTAGCACTCATTGTTGATACGCGATTAAATGGCGGCGGGTGGTTGCATGATGATTTGATTACCTTTTTGGGTGGCAAGGAGTATATGAAATTTGCTCCGTATGGTTTCAAGGCAGAAGGACAAGAACCTATCAATAAATGGACGAAGCCCAGTTGCGTCGTCATGAGCGAGGGGAATTACAGCGATGCATTTATCTTTCCGTATGTGTACAAAGATCATGGCTTGGGCAAACTCATTGGCAAGCCAGTGCCGGGTACTGGTACCGCCGTGTGGTGGGAAACGCAAATTGCTCCGACATTAGTCTTTGGCATTCCTATGATTGCAACAATCGGTAAAGAGGGTCGCCCAACAGAGAATTTGCAACTTTATCCTGATATCGATGTGGATTTACCGAACAATGAATTCACCAAAGGAAAAGACGCACAATTAGAACGTGCCATTCAAGAAATGTTGAATGCGGTGAAGAAATAATTGGTGGGTCAATTCGATTTCATTTCTCGTAAAGGGCAGGCATTAAACCTGCCCTTGTGTTTTCTTGTTGATGATGTCGTTGTGGGGGCGAAGTGCGTGTTCGCCCGTTGTTTTACGGTTTTCTTATCCCTTCGCTGAGCTTGCGCCGTGCTGAGTTTTATCGAAGTATCGAAGTGTGCAGTAGAATGTGTGCAAGACAACGCATCAGTCCAAGAATTCGCCAATAATCTCTGACAACACAAAGCCATGTTTTTATAGTTTTTTTGAGCCAAAACAATTTTTTTCTTGTTTTGTATTTTTTTTTTTTTTATAAATTAGCAAAGCAAAAAAACAGAGAAATGTGTTTTGTATAAGTGTGTGGTATTTGTTTTGAAAATAGAATAGAAAAATTATCGTTGAGTAGAAAAGGTGTAAGGTATTTTGAAA
>DHLT01000195.1:0-3023 GCA_002405405.1 Ignavibacteria bacterium UBA4661
CAATTGACAGCTTAAAAAAGCGGGGAAGCACTCTCACATTCAGGGAGGAAAGCGCCGGCACATCATCATGCCACACATCGGCATCATCATGCCTGTACTCATCATTGAGAGGTTAAAAGTGCTATGAAAAACGTTCTTGTTCATTCAGAATATAGGTAGATCCAAAGTTGGTTTTTACACTGAGTATAAGCCCACAACAAGTTTATTGAGAAAAATTTCAAAAAGAACTTTGTGAACGATGATGGGTCAATATACTTTTTACTGAGGAGAAAAGCAATTTTTTCTCTTCTGCTCCAACAGAATCTAGTTGAATCGCAACACATACTTCCTAAATCGAACAAACGAAAAAGCCCATTTCGTATATGAAATGGGCTTTTATAGTGTAAGATTGTGCTTACACTTAATCAACATTCGTTTTCATACGTCGTGTCGAAAGCCCGAAAGGTAGATACAAGGGACAAAAACTCATCAAGCTCGTTGCCACAAAGACAATCGATAAACCAATCAATATCAAACCGATAGTACCGGATATAATATTGAGCAAATACAAACCAGCCAAGACGCATGCAATTGCTATACGAATGGCTTTATCAGCGGAACCCATATTCGGTGTCATAGTTGTACTCCTTCTATTGGTGAAGAACATGGTGAATTAGTAAGCCTTGAAGCACAGAGTATAAAATGTGATGCTGTACGACAAGATTAAAGACAAAGTTAGTTCTTTTTCATCTATCTTCCAAAATTCATACCACTGCTTGCACAGCCGCTTCATTGCTCGTTGGTGTGTAAGCGAATGCTCGTTGAAACTTTGAGGAATCAAAAACATAGGGACGATCATATTGGTACAGCATTTCGTGCATTTCACCAAGAATCGGCACGAAGAAACCTATTGCTTTGACCATCCATGCAGGAAGCACTTGTATCTTGTTCTGCTTGGCAGGCAAGTGCATAGCAGATGCAAAGAGATTTGCCCATTCGCGTCCGGTGGGAGCAGTGGCATCAACCGGTAAATTCCACACCTGGTTGTATGCAGAGTCTGTATTACCTAAGATTGCTGTACCCGTTGCCAAGTCAGGCGTATAACCCGTGCTATGGGGCATATCGGCACTGCAAAACCACTGCGCTGTCTTGCCCTTGTTGAGATTATCATAGATGAGATTCATCGTCAGACTTTTGTCTTTAATCGGTCCAAAAAAATCCGGCGATCGTGCAATGATAGCCGTAAGTGTGCCTTTGGCAATGCGATCAAGGATATATTGATCCACTTCCGCTCGAATCGTACCCTTGCGACTTGTCGGTGCGATGGGCGATTCCTCCGTGATATGACCAATATGCTCGCTACCAATAGCATACACATTATCAAAGAAAACAAGCTTGCAGTTGTGTTGCTCACATGCTGATACAACATTGTGAATCAGCGGCACCCATACCGCCTGCCACACCGGCACCGTGTATTCAAAACCCGCCGTGAGATAACACACACTACTGCCTTTGATTGCCTCGGCGACCGCATGAGCATTGGTCAAATCAGCAGAATGGAGTGTGTCCGTGGGATTGATTTTCTTAGGATTTCTCGCTACCAAGCGAATGTCAGTAGTATAGCGCGTAAGTGCTTTAGCGAGCTCTACGCCGATTGCGCCACCTGCGCCAAGTATTGTTTGCATAGGGTGAATGGTAATAAAACTTATAAAAACTGTAGATGAGATAATGTAGGCATGTGGTTGTGTGAAATATACTGCTTTACTCTTCTTCAAGGACGAGCTTGATGTTAAAAATTAATAAATCTTGAAGACAAAACCAGAAAAACTTTAGGAAACCTTCGGCAAAAAAAGATCGGATACTCTTGATACAATCACAAAACCAACCTCGTGTTTTTTAAACATAAAATACAGCATCCCGCAATAATTTGAGAGCATAGATCCTTGTAACTTAGCACATAAAATCAATACGTTACCTATTCTTCAGTTAACCTAAAAAATATACCTCGATAGCATAGAGCATTATGGGGACTGCTCACACGATCTGGAGAGTATATTTCTACATAAAAAGGTGCAAGAACCGAAAAGGCGAATATCTCAGGGAAATAATCGCACCTCTTGCAGGAACTAACAAACAAACTCCGTGTAAGTACGTTTTCACACAATTTTTAGGGGTCGTCATGAAGTTTTTTCTTAATGCTTCATTGAGAAACAAAACCGCAATCATTATTACCATGATTGCAGTAGGATTCACTGTTCTTTTCGGTGTATCGTTCACAACACTACAACTTCTGGAGGGCAATGGACCCATCTACAAGGAAGCAAGCAAAAACAAAGACTTCATTGCCGATGTCATGCCACCCCCTCTATACCTGGTCGAAGCATATCTTATGACACGGATTATTCGTACCGAAAATGATGCGAACAAACGTACCGAACAGATCAAGCGACTTCAACAATTGTGTAATGATTACAATGAAAGAACAACTGTATGGATGAAGGAATTATCCGATAACGAGGCAAAAAAAGTTTTCGTTGAACAATCAATGGCACCCGGGAAAGAGTTTGTGCAAGTTGTTCTCAACCGTTTTCTACCGGCGATTGAAAATAATCAATCCGAAGAAGCGTTGTCCATTATGCTCAATGAATTACACCCTGCCTTCGAGCGGCATCGTTCGGCAGCAGAAACAGTTGTCCGTCTTAAAACAGAAGAATTAAACAATCAAATTGCTTCAGCTGATATGCTCGTACACAACCGTACAATAGCAATGATAGTAATTGCTTGCACTATTCTCATTGTTATTGGTGGTATCGTAGCCTATATGATGCGCACAGCGATTGCTCGTCCAATTTTGCAATTACGCTCTGCTGCCGAAGCGGTTGGAGATGGCGACTTGTCTGTGGCAGTACCAATTCATTCCAACGATGAAATTGGAGAACTGAGCAAACGCTTCAATGCCATGACTGCGCAACTTCGTACAAGCGCCGAAGAAGATCAAAGCAAACAAGAGGCGATTCTTCGTTCACAAGCAGAAGCCGAACAAA
>DHLT01000195.1:3132-3744 GCA_002405405.1 Ignavibacteria bacterium UBA4661
TCACAAGCAGAAGCCGAACAACTTGCCGCAATAGTCCGCGACGAAAAAGCCTATTTAGAACGGAGCATCGATATTCTCTTGGATGCCATGCAACGTTTTGCCCATGGAGATTTGACGGTCTCTGTTTCTGCGGAACGTACCGACGATAGCATTGCTCGCCTTTTTGCAGGACTGAATTCGACTGTTCATGATATGCGCGGCTTAGTTGGTCAACTTGTAACAACGATTGAAGATTTGACCGTTGCGGTACAGGCAATTTATTCCTCCACCGAACAACTTGCTGCTACTGCCGAAGAAACTGCAAGCCAAACAACACAGCTATCGGCAATGATTGACGACAGTCGTTCGGCATTGCACAAAAATGCTGAATATGCTGATCGTACTGCCTCGGCGGCTCAAGGCAGTGAGCAATCTGCACAAGCAGGTACGAGCATCATGGACGAAACATTAGGGAAAATCCAGCGCATAGGAGAAGCGGTAGATCAAACAAATGAAGTCGTTCAAAAGATGGGTTCAGCCGGCAAACAAATCGGTGAGATTATCCAGGTCGTAGATGAAATTGCCGACCAAACGAACCTTCTCGCTCTTAATGCAGCTATTGAAGCGGCTCGT
>DHLT01000195.1:3937-16570 GCA_002405405.1 Ignavibacteria bacterium UBA4661
TTTGCCGTTGTTGCCGATGAAGTCCGAAAATTAGCAGAGCGAACCAGTATGGCAACAAAACAGGTAACGAATGTTGTTAAAAATATCCAAGCACTAACATCACAAGCAATTCAAAGTATTAAAGTAGTGGAAACACAAGCTGATGATGGCGTGGTACTTGCTGAAAAAGCTCATGAAGCACTCCAAACCATTGTTCAAAGTTCTGCCGGTGTACAAACGATGGTACATACCATGAGTTCTTCTACAGTAGAGCAGGCGCAATCCGCCGAACAGGTTGCTACGGGCATTGAGTCGATTGCACAAGCATCCCAACAGAATGCTTCGGCGGCACATGCACTTACCGACACCGGTGCTTCCTTGCGTACAACAACCTCCAAATTAAGAGCACTCCTCGGAAAATTTCATCTTAATGGTGCAGAGCATATACAGCATACATCATCTGTAGCAATCAAATCCGTAATCCGAAAACACGGATCCGTACCACGGCATTGATGGTCGACATGCTCATTCAACAACAAGCCCTTGCATTTTTTTCTGCAAGGGCTTGCGTGTTGCATATGCTCATAAATATTACTGCCAATCTTACTTCCATGCAGATGTTGGTTTATCAAATTTTTCTGCATACAGCACTCTTCCATCGGCATCAAGGAATTCAAGATATAATTCTCTCGCCGTCAAAGCCATATATACAAACCCACCATTTGTCCACGCGAACTTCGTCGTTTCACCATAGTTGGTATCACGCGCTCCACCACCTGCACCGGAAACAATAGACAGAAATTTATCATCAGGGGGATGGATGTACTGTATATCGTGATCATGCCCACAGAAATACACCGCGACATGATGCTTATCCAAAATGGGTTTAATGTGTTTTACCATAAATGCCTGATCGCCATAGACAGAATTCGAGCGCACCATGTGATGTCCGACAACAATTTTCCATGTGGCTTTGGATTTCGCCAACTCGGCATCAAGCCATTTTGTTTGCTCGGCAATCGACTCTGCTTTACCTCGCTGCATAGGATCGGTATCAATCATGAAAAAATCAGCCACGACACCACCAACATTTTTACTGAATGTATAAAATGGTGCCGGCATATTCCATCGAGCATTTTTCTTGTGATACTCGACTTGTGCAAGCGGATTCAGTCGATAATCATGATTTCCCAACACTGCATACCATGGTAATTCTAATGCTTTACCCGTATAGATTTGTTCAAACTTTGTTTGCCATTGAGGGTCATCGGCAGACTCTACACCATTGTTATAAAAGTTATCCCCGGTGCTGATAATGAATTGTGGTGCGGAGCGTTCGGCACATACTCGCATTCCTTGCGCCACTTGCTTTTGTACCGCCGATGCCGTACCCCAATCGCCAACAACGATCATACGTATGGCTTGTTCCTGATTATAGTTCTTAGTAGTGAATGCAGGAATCGGGCGAGCATTTTTTATGACTTTCTCTGCAATCGGCAAGGCATCTGCAATAAATCCGGGCAGTGTCGGCAGTGGTACCGACCAATACGAACATGCTTCAAACACAATCGTACAAAGTGCGATGATCATTGCTCCACTGATGAACATGATGCGTATGCGCCGTGAAGCGAGAAAATAATGTGCCATAAGAGTTATTCCATCAATGAGTATTTTTTTTTGCTCGCAAAGAGAGAGCCGTGTTTGTGCTTAATTTGCGAAGACTTTTCACAGAAAGCAAACAATGCTCAAGATGTTTGCTCTATTTTTCTGATGATCATCCTTGGCTTCTATGATTGCACAGCTTTCGGGTATTCTTGTTTCTAAATCAACGACATCCGCGGTTATCAGTTGCGGTGGTGTAGGATATCTTGCCGGCATTTCACTCAATACATCAGAGAAATTACCCGTAATTGGCGAACAGGCAACTCTGTTAACCACGATGGTTGTACGCGAAGATGCTCTTTTGCTGTATGGATTTCACTCCGAGGCAGAACGCGATATTTTTGGCTTATTGACAAGTATATCAGGTATTGGTCCGAAGATTGCGATTGCCATTCTCTCAGCAACATCGCTTGGTGATTTGCAAGACATTATCAGTAGAAATGATGTCGTCAGTCTGCAAAAAATTCCCGGGATCGGTAAGAAAACTGCCGAAATTATCGTGGTGCAACTCCGTGATAAAATCAGCAAAGTCGAGGGTATCAATACTGTCGGCGATCTTGTCGAAACAGCTACAAAAAACGAGGTTCGCAGCGATGTTCTCGATGCTCTTCAAGCACTTGGTTATTCACGTGCAATCGCCGAAAAAGCTGTCAAGCAAGCACTTGCGCAAGAACCTACAGTACGGTTTTCAGTCGAACAACTCATGCGTAAAGCATTGAAATTCACGATGAAGTAAAAAGAAACTCTTTTGATCATGACTCTATCTCCGAGTATTTTCAGCATAGTATGACACAGCCTACAACACAACAATTCCAACGTACTATTGTTACATCGGCACTGCCCTACACCAATGGTTATATTCATTTGGGGCATTGTGCCGGTGCTTACTTGCCGGCAGATTTATATGTCCGTTTTATGCGGCTTGCAGGCGAAGATATTCTGTACATCTGCGGATCGGACGAGTATGGCGTGGCAATAGCCATTACTGCCGAAAAAGAAGGTATTACACCCCAAGAAGTATGCGACAAATACCATGCGGCAAATAGTAGTGCCTTTGCTCGCTTTGGCATGAGTTTCGACCACTACTCACGTACTACCAATCCACACCATGTAGCGACGACACAAGAGTTTTTTACTGATTTGCTTGCCAAAGGATTTCTTGCAGAAAAGGACGAAGAACAATTTTATGATGCTACAGCGCAGATGTTTCTGCCCGATCGCTATGTTGAAGGTGAATGCCCGAATTGTGGCTACGACAAAGCACGTGGTGATCAATGCGATAAATGCGGAGCATATTACAACCAACTCGAACTCAAAAATCCACGTTCGCTTGTAACCGGCAATACACCGATTGTCAAAAAAACAACACATTGGTATTTCCGTTTGGGGGATTTTCAAACATCATTGGAAGAATACATCGCCAGTCATAGCGAATGGAAAGATAATGTTGTCCAGCAGTCTCAGTCATGGTTGAAGCAGGGTTTGAGCGATCGTGCTATCACACGCGACTTACAGTGGGGAGTACCCGTACCCGATAGCGTTGGCGCTGATGGTGATGGCATCAGTAAAGCTAAAGGCAAAGTTATCTATGTGTGGTTTGATGCCGTACTCGGGTATATTTCCGGTACCAAAGAATGGGCGGTTAATCGCGGTACACCTGACGCATGGAAAGACTATTGGATGCAGGAAAACACACGCTATCTTGCTTTCATCGGTAAAGACAATATCGTTTTTCATACCCTCATGTTTCCTGCTATGCTACAAGCTAAAGGCGGGTATATTGTGCCGGACAATGTTCCTGCTAATGAATTCCTGAATCTTGAAGGTGAGAAATTTTCCAAATCGCGTCAATGGGCAATCGACCTTCGTGACTATTTGCAGGACTTCCCTGAAGATCAGCATGTTGACTGGCTCCGCTATGGCTTAGGTATGAATCTACCTGAAACTAAGGATGCTGATTTTACATGGAAAGATTTTCAAGCACGAGTCAATAACGAACTTGCTTCGATCTTAGGAAATTTCGTGAATCGCTCAACGCAATTCATGCACAAAAATTTCGAGGGAACAATTCCTCACTTTATCGAAGGAATGCCTACGCACGAAAAACTTGTCCATGCGTGGAAATTACTCCTTGCCGATTTGCGTAGAGTGGAGTCGAACACAAATGATATAGATAAGATCCTCGAAGAACTTTCAACAAAATACTTGCACTACTTCACGATCGACGATGTACGTGTTTTGGCAAGTGTTCTATGGGGTAGTTCTGCCATTGAAGAGAAATATCGCAATTTCCGTTTTCGTGAAGCAATCACCGAAACAATGAATATTGCACGCTCTGCAAACAAGTATTTCAATGACACTGCACCATGGAAAAGTATCAAGGACAATCCCGCTCGCTGTGCTCAGGCACTTTTTGTCTGCGCTCATTTGATTCGTGCATTGGGTATTGCGTTTGCACCGATTTTACCGTACTGTTCACCCAAAATCCTCTCTGCTGTTGCTGCAGAACATTTATCGACAACATGGCAGAGCATTATTGACCCTGTACTTCTGCCCGGGACTCTCATCCCTATGCCGAGTATTCTTTTTACCAAATTAGAGGACGATGTCGTTAAAGCACAAGTCGCTAAACTTGGTGTAGGTGGTGTGCCGCAACCGAAGGAATCTGCTCCGAAGAAAAAAGAAAAGAAAATTGTACAAGAAGCTACAGAACAAGCAAGCAAGGCACTTGTAGAGAACATTATTACGATTGATGATGTTCGCAAGCTTGAACTCCGTACAGCAGTGATCCGATCTGCAGAGCGAGTTGCCAAATCTGAAAAACTACTCAAACTCCGTGTTGATATTGGTACAGAAGAGCGCCAAATCATTGCCGGTATCGGCAAAACATATGAACCCGAAACACTCATCGGTCAGTGCGTCATTGCCGTGACCAATTTGCAACCGGCAAAACTTATGGGCAATGAATCACAAGGAATGCTGCTTGCTGCCGATACGCCCGATGGCGGTGTTGCTCTGCTTACTGTCGCACAAGAACTACCGGCTGGTATGTTGGTGCGCTAGTTGAGTAATCTTGGCACCAATAGTAAACTTATTAAGTCTACTACACCGCGAATTCAACGAAACATCAGCATTCCCTATACAAATTTGTATGGAAGTACCTTTGGTGTAGATTCTGATCTTTCGAGACTATCATGATTCAATCATTTTTTGTTCTTTCTGAAAGTTTACCTCTACATACATGAAGCATCTTTTTCTTTTCAGTACAACTCGATTACGCATTTCTCGCGCCTATTTGCTGCCATTCATCGTCGTTTTTTTACAAGGCTGTTCATCAACATCGACGATCCCGAGTAATCACTCACAGCATGTTTGGACATTGACCTATATTAAAGCAACTGAAAATCAACAAGCTAATCTCCAGCTTTACATTGAAAAAAACTGGTTCGTCATGGACAGTATTGCCGTAGCACAAAAACTACTCGGTCAATACGAATTATATGAAAACAAAAATCCTGAAAACAAGGACTGGGATTTTATTGTTGCTGTAGAATATCTTACTCCCAAGGGCTATGATGATATTGCATCGGCATTTGAGGCGATCCGAGCAAAGCACACTGTCGTCAAAATCAATGGGCTTGGCATGAAGGAATTGGGTAAAGTCGTCAAAGCAGAAACGGTAGTAAAAAAACGCTATCAGGGTATTTGAAAATGATATCAACTGATGTTCTTATCGTCATTTTTCAAGTATTCCGGCAAATTATCTCGAGGTCATCCGCTACAGGCAGTGGGTGCAATCGCTTATCGTAATAAAAAGCCCGAATATGCTATGTGCTTATTCGGGCTTTCAAATGTTCTTCATGTGTTACAATCAGCGAGGTATATTCCATTAATCGAAAATATAACGATATCCTTGCTTTGCATAGCCACCAAGACCGGGTACGGGTTGGTTTTCCCATGTATCCGGATAGTGCATCAAATAGGTTTTTTGCTTAATCTCATCGGGCAAGGTATTCAATTCTGCCAAAGAGGCATGCACAGGACTTGGTATGAAAGAGCAATCATGGAACATGTACTCTGAAATATCAGCATACATATCAATGAGATATGGATCGAACTTCGTATCACCGGAAATAAAAACTCGTTGATCCACATACATACCATACGAAATAAAAGCATGGCGCGCATCAGGTGATAGATCGGGAACATGATTGGTGCGAAATAGCTCAAGATGAATGCCGTTGTAGTCGATTTCCCATATTTCGCGGGGAGTAGTTGTTTTAAGGGTGGGACGTGCTACATCAAAATAATCTTCAAATCGTAATGCTCCGCCATCACTACTATACTCATTCCATTCCAAACCACCACGCAAACTGGCATCCCACAAAACCCGCTCGTATTCCTTATTGACAATCATCTTAAGCTTGGGCTTATTCATGAACTTTGTGCCCACATAGCGATTCATGAGAGCCAAACATTCCATGCCACCGATATGATCAGCGTGACTATGTGTCGGTAAAACGGTTGAAATATCTGTTACATCCAATCCTGATACTGTACGCAATGCAACAGGACCTGTCATCCCAAAATCAACGAGAATATGCGTATCACCCTTGACCAAGATGAAATTATTTTGGTATAATACTTTAGCAAACGCAGTACCGACTCCTATAAAAAAGAGTTCAAGCGTGCCGTCATTGGTCAGACTGAGTTTGCCTTCAAGTGGCTCGATTCTCATAACGGTCTCCGGGTGTTTGCGCAGATACTCTGCGCGGTCTCAAGCATCAGGGATTCAGTAACTAACAATAAATCGCAATTCTGTTTTTCTATTCTTGGTTGTGTTCATTGTACAATTTTATGCCTATTAATGTCTGATTGTCGCTTACGTACCTTGCACCGCAAGGTACAATGCAAGTCTATTGTCTTGGTGATGTGCCCAAGCATTAGTGGTCTAAAGATACACTTTTGCCTCTAAGTGATACACGCTCTTGCAGTAGAGCTTTTTTCTGCAAGGACTATACGCTGTAGCTATAGTAACACTCAAGGTACAAAATTCATCACCACGATTTCAACCATATTCTTTGTGTGATTGTATTGAAAATATTTGCCGTATCGCAACACAATCATCTCTTGCATAACATTTCTACTCTTTGCCATTTCTTCTTATAAATCCTCATATTCTCTTTATCAGAGAGCAACAAGTATGCCATTTTTGGCAACTCTATCACGATGATGATGATTCTCTTTAGTCTATAACAATCTTATAAGGCAATGCTACGATAACATGCTCTGTATTAGTGATGCTTTGCAGAGTACGCCAATGCTCCGATTGAATACGTAAAAACATTGCTTCGGTCATTCCACCAAGACCCGGCAAGACAGTATTGACAGTAGCTCGTACCTCTCGTTGCAATTCACCTTGAACAAACTCACGAGTCAATGTGCGGAGTATTTCCCACAGTGAAGTAGTTTGACGCTCATCATCACCATCTGTAGCAATAGTACCAGCGGACTCATCCATTTTAACAATCTGTTCAATGAGTACATCACGAAGCTTTTTACTTTCAGGATAAAATCGAATCGTTGGTGTTGTTTTTTTGCTTACCCCGATACGACGTTTGGCAATATCAATAGCTGTTTGCAGACCACCAAGCGTATCAACCAATCCTTTGCTTTTTGCAGCACTGCCGAGCCAAACTCGTCCCTTAGCAACCGATCGCGCTTGCTCATATTGCATTCCTCGCGCCGAAGCAACACGACCTACAAATCGTTTATAAATACCCTCTGCTTGCTTGTAGAGTTTATCTCGATCGTATGCCGAAAAAGGAATTGCCGGATCAAGGAAAAGAGCATGAGGAGCAGAGGTAACAGTATCAACTGTTACACCTATTTTATCGATCATGTCAGCGGCGTTCGGGATGGTAACAAAGACACCTATCGAACCCGTAATGGTTTCTGGATGTGCAATAATCGTGTCACAAGGCATGGCTACATAATAGCCGCCCGAAGCGGCATAATCACTCATCGAAGCATATACGGGCTTGACAGCACGTGTTTTTTGAATTTCTTCCCAAATTGCATCCGATGCGATGACTGAACCGCCGGGGCTGTCAATCCTGAGAATTATCGCCTTAATTTTTTTGTTTTCTCGTGCCTTGCGGAGATATTTTATCATAGAGGTTGCTGTCATCATACCTCCACCACCGCCGAAGGGACCATCATCATCACTACCCGATACAATTGTTCCTGCACCGGCAATAATTGCAATTTGTTTATCGGCATCACTATTCTCTTTTTCTAAGGAACGGTAATGTTGTGAGCCGATATATGACTGTAAACCAACCATGCGAAGCGCTTTCTCATCGTCTGCCTTGCTTACGCCACGCGTACGATTACGCATGGCATCATGAAGTCTTTGCTCAGAGCGAATACCTGTAATCAAGCCATCAGCAAGCATGGACTGGGCTTCATATTTTCCTTCGGCGAGAATTGTACGAATTTTTTGTGCTTCGATATTTCTGCTCGTCGACACTGCCCCAACAAATTGTTCATGGCGATGTACGACTAACTCTTTCAATTCTTCGCGCGCTGGAGCGGTAAAATTTTTCCGCAAATACACTTCGGGTGCCGACTTATATTCTTCAAATTGCGCCACTTCATATTTTACACCGATTTTATCAAGAAAGACTTTGTAAAAAGCATATACCGAGCCAAAGCCATTCATTTCCAGCAATCCCTCGGTCGGCATAAAAATCGAATCGGCAACAGAGGCTATAAAATAGTCGCGCACTGTTCCTGCTTCGATAAAAGCAGAGAAAAACTTTCAGCTTTGCTTGAAATCGATAATCGCCTCTCGCAATTCATGTGCTTTCGCCGAACCTAATTGCAAGTCTCCGGCACAATAGTACAAACCATCAATATGAGGGTCATGTTTGGCTTTCTTGAGTGCCGTAAGTGCTTGAAAGAAAGAAATCGACCCACGATCATCACCGAAAACCGAAAGTGCTTGTTCTGCATGTTCTGCAAGAGGACCATTAACACGCAAACGAAGAACGGTATGTTCTTTAATCTCGATTTCGCCTTTTTCTCCGCTTGACACTAATGCAATGATGCCAAGTGCAATAATGACAACGAAGGTCAAAAAAAACATTCCGACCGATAGTATCGCATACACGATAGGTCGCCACCAACGGAATGATGTTTGCCTACGTGGCTCATATTCGGGATAGCGAGGAAATGGTTGCTCGGGCGTATATTGATCTGCCATAAAAAAAGCACTAAAAAATTATTCGGAGAATACAGTTGCACAAGCAGAGGAATTGTTGTGTACATAATCCTCTGTTGATAATCAGCATATGCTCATGCCGTGATGACTAAGCGACGAAGAACATACGAAAAATATCTTCCAATTTAAAAGGGCAACGATGAAAAAGCACAACCTTATAAAAAAAGGCATCATTGCTGATGCCTTAAAATGTCTGCTCTAGTGTGTACCGACTGCTTGACTTAGGACGCTGATACTGATACTTTTTTACGAGTACGTGAACGCATTTGACGCTCGGTCATACCACGCAAGTAGTAAAGCTTTGCACGGCGAACAGAGCCTTCTGTTACGATGCTGATGCTTTGGATAATAGGTGAGTGAACGGGGAACACACGCTCAACACCTACACCATTTGAGATCTTACGAACGCGGAATGTTTCATTCAAACCGGCGCCACGACGTGCAATAACTATCCCTTGATAATTCTGCACGCGCTCTTTATCGCCCTCAATAACGCGTACCGCAACAACAATTTGATCGCCGGGACGGAAATCAGGAATTTGTACTGTCTCGTTGTTATTGTTTTTATTGCGCATCTCTGCTGATTTTGCTATCTGCATATTCTCAATCAGCTGTAACTCTTTTACCATCATAGCAACTACTCCTAAAAATCAAAAACCTGAAATACTATTTCAATCATTACTTTTTTCTGTTTCGTATATTTTTGCATGCGTTAGAAAATAGCCTACAAAAATAGAGGATTCCTCTCTTTTCACCAAATTTAAAAGGTTAGAATAACTATAACCCATTTACTCCTCTCAACGACAATGTATTTTATCGAAATACGCAGTATACTCTACCAACCAATTTTACAATCTGAATAGGGATAGTCATATCATAAATACAACATACAATACGTAAATCTTGGTTGTTTTAACTTATCGGAGTGTATCCTACGGTCTACTCATACTACTATAGTAGAACTCCAATCTATTGACATTTTTCAAGGACAATTTTCATGAGTATTCGTGTTCAGTATGCATTGATACACTTGTGTATCGCCGTGGGTATCGCTACATCTTCTCTGTACGCTCAATCAGTTCCGGTAACATTTCGTGTAAGTGATCCTACACGACAATATGTGCGAGCATTTGTTCCGGGTGAGTTTAATAATTGGGGACCCAATAATTCCGGCATCATTGCTGCCGGTGCCCCCTCAGAAATGCAGTACGACAGCCTTGAACGAAGTTGGAAAAAGACCGTGATCCTACAAGTAGGGCAACGGTATTTGTATAAATTTCACTTTCATCGCAATGCTTCCGGTTCACAAAACCTCTGGATTTCTGATCCCGCGAATGATATTCTTGATGGCTCACCCAATCAAAACTCTGTCATACAGGTACAGGAATATTTTATTTTTCAACCTACCCTTGATACGAATGCGCAAGGGCGCGTTATTAGCATCCAATCCAGTGTTGTGGGAACAATACCACTTTCCGCTCTACGTATTGTTGTTGGTCAAGATACTACCAATGCATTCACACGATGGAATGAGCAAGATCGTCGGTTTCGATTTGAGTTTGCTGCACCGCAGAACCGAGATCGTTCATTTGCCATTATTGTTGATAATATCGCAGGTAGTCGCACATCGTTTCGTTTTTTAAAGCGTATTGCTTCAACACCGGCATGGGCACGCGACGCAATATGGTATCAGATTTTCCCCGAACGTTTTCGTAATGGATATCGCACTAATGATCCGACAAGAGCAAGTTTGGAACTTAATAATGGTGTAGGAGCTTCGTGGTCGATTAAAGAATGGGGAAGTGATTGGGTCAGTCAAGATCAATGGGAACGTGACTTCGGAAGCGGTTTTTACAAGAACAGTATTTTTCATCGGCGCTATGGCGGTGATCTTCAGGGTGTTCTTGATCGTTTGGACTATTTACAAGATTTGGGTGTCACAGCATTATATTTTAACCCGCTATTTTATGCAAACTCTCTGCACAAATATGACGGCAATTCATACCATCACATTGACCCATATTTCGGACCAAATCCGCAAGCAGATCTCGAACAAATCCGTCGGGAAACAGATGATCCTACGACATGGCGATGGACAGCAGCGGATTCTCTTTTTCTACGACTTCTGCAAGAAACCAAGCGACGAAATATGAAAGTTATTCTGGATGGCGTATGGAACCATACCGGAAGAGGTTTTTTTGCTTTTGATGACATTCTTCGCAATCAGGAAAACTCTCGTTACAAAGACTGGTACATCATTTATGCTTTTGATAATCCCACAACTCCGCAGAACGAATTTCGCTACAAAGCATGGGAAAATTTTGAAAGCCTTCCCGAACTCGCTCGTTCAGCAGATGGGCGAACTATTGCCGATGCGCCACGCCGATATATTTTTAATGCAACACGCCGTTGGATGGATCCCAATGGCGATGGCAACCCGAATGATGGGATTGATGGCTGGCGACTGGATGTTGTTCCCTATGCACCTCTTCCGTTTTGGAATGAATGGAATGCTTTTGCACGGAGTATCAATCCTGATATCTATACAACAGCTGAAATATGGTTCAATGCAGCGGATATTGTTCGCAATGGGAATTTTTCAGCTGTTATGAACTATTGGGCATTTCTTTTTCCGGTACAGGGATTTTTTATCAACCGCACCGGTACTGCCAACAGTTTTGTACAAGACATGAATACACGCCGCACAGTGTATGACAGTACAGCCGGCTATGCTATGCAAAACCTCATGGATTCGCATGATACCGAGCGCTTAGCTTCTTTGATTATGAATAACACAACAACAACCCCAACGCAAAATGCGTGGGGCAATCGCAACTATAATGTAGGCAAGCCGTCGGCTTTTGCTCGAAAAATTCAACGTCTCATTACGATGTTTCAAATGACCTATGTGGGCGCACCTATGATTTACTACGGCACGGAATCAGGTGTGTGGGGTGGCAATGACCCCGATGATCGCTCACCAATGAATTGGGAGGACATTGCTTTTGCGCCACAAGCGATTCACCCATGGAACAACACACGTTCGGCTGATGATATGAATTTTGATCGTGGACTTTTCCAATATCATCGTCAATTGATGAATTATCGAAAAAACAGCGAAGTCCTGCGTCGTGGCAACATTGTATTTGAATCGCTTTCGAACAATGACGTATTAGTGATGCGACGTAGTCTTTCTGAACGAGTCTATACGGCATTGAATCGTGGGGCAAATACCGAAACAGTTTCCATTCCTCTTTCTGCATCAACACTACGAGTTGTTGCAGTATCTGACACTCTTCCGCGTCCAACTGCTCGCATTGAAAATGGTCAAATCATTTTTACTCTGCCACCATTTAGCGGCATCATAACAGAAGCCAATACAGTATCGTCACGTAGTGATGTTGGGCAAAAAGCAGCCATTGGCGTAAAAATTTATCCACAGCCCGTAGAAGACGAGTCCGTTCTTCAATTGACGATTGATCAACCATACGATATTACTGTTTACATCATTGATATCTTGGGCAGGAAGGGCTCTCATATCCCTGCAGGAATGTTAAGCGCAGGCACACATCATCTTTCCTTAAAAGCACATCATCTTCCTCGTGGTACATATCATGCAGTCATTCGATCCGGAGATGCACGAACGCTTCAAACTTCGCACTTTGTAAAACACTAAGTCGTTGATACTTTGTTCATTGAACAGGACA
>DHLT01000262.1 GCA_002405405.1 Ignavibacteria bacterium UBA4661
AATAACCTTCCATTTTATTACATTATAATTAGGAGTTTTGAGGTATGACTCAGCAATGGAAACAATCAATTCGAGTGGGTATTATGCTGTTAGCAGCACTCGGTGTTATGTTTTTTTCGGGTTGTTCAAATCATGATCATAATCATGACGACGAGGAAGCCATTATACGCATGGCACTTGTGTTAACTGACACCCAATCAACAACAAATACTATTCGTGCTACATGGTCACAACCGGGTGGTCCGGGTACAGCTGTAACGATTGATACACTGCAACTGCAAGCAGGACGAACATACAGTGGTAGGATAGAGCTAACAGGAGCATCGGGTACCGATATTACAGAGGTTATACGTTCATTAGGAACAGAGCATCAATTCTTTTTCACACCCGAACAAGGTGCAGTAAGTCGAGTAATTTTTACCGTTACCGATCGTGATTCACGTTCACTGCCAATCGGATTGCAATTTAATGTTGCAGTACAATCAGGTCAGCCGATTACGAATGGTCTTGTACGAATAGAACTCAGTCATTTTGATGATCCTACACAAAAGAATGGTTCAAATCGAAGTAATGAAACTGATGTTGATATTCGTATGCCGATTAGAATTCGATAAGTTCTTCTACCATACCGCAATCTGACATCAAGAATGTAGGTGTGAAACATCATGTGTGTTGCTACGCAAAATATGTGTTGCAACACACATCGTTATTTAGTGGAGATGGTGATATGATCTTTATTATGATAGAGAGTATGGAAATGCAATTTTTTTTTTCCACATTTAACATGCAGAAACTGGGTTAATTGAAGTGCTAGATCTCGCTGTAAAGTAGGTTTTATGCGGTCTACAGGGTAGTAGTTGCTATTGATAGATTAGTTGATGTTCTGAAAGCATAGGTTTTATGCGGTTTACAGGGTGAGAAATATATTTGCATTCTCTAAAAAAATACCTATAATCGAAACAATAAATGTTGCTGCGTTTTGTATATGAGAATCATATAACCATAAACATTCATTGAATGTCTTAGACGTACTCCGATCACTTTTGCCTTAGTATTGCTGAAATGTTCAAACCTATTCCCGAACATATCACATATCCGAACTTAGAAGAAGAAGTCCTTCAGTTTTGGAAGACAGAACATATCTTTCAGCGTTCGCTTGAAAGTCGTGCAGATGCTCCACTTTTTTCTTTTTATGAAGGGCCACCCACTGTTAATGGTAAGCCTGGTGTTCATCATTTGGCTGCTCGTACTGTGAAGGATCTCATCTGTCGATACAAAGCACTGCGTGGATATAAAGTACCACGTATGGCAGGGTGGGATACGCATGGTTTGCCGGTTGAAATCGCTGTTGAGAAAGAACTCGGTCTTACCAACAAAAAAGAAATTCTGACATACGGCATTGATAAGTTTAATCAAACAAGTCGGGACTTTGTATATCGCCACTTGAATAACGATGGTGGCTGGCGTTTCTTTACAGAACGTATGGGGTATTGGCTTGATTTAGATAAGCCGTATATCACATGCACCAATCATTATATCGAGTCTGTATGGTGGGCAATCAGTCAGTTTTTTACCAAGGGACTTATCTATAAGAGCTATAAGGTTGTTCCGCAATCGCCTACCATTGAAACACCACTCTCCTCCCATGAACTTGCCCTCGGCTACAAAGAAGTACGCGACCCCAGTGTCTATGTCAAAATGCCCATTACTCATACAGCAGTAGTTGCCGCACAAGGAGCGTCAATCCTTGTGTGGACGACGACACCGTGGACTCTCATGTCCAATACTGCATTATGTGTCGGCTCAGAGATTGAGTACAGTATCGTCAAACATGCTCGTGAGATTAAGCAAGGCGATACGAAAGATAGTGTCGAAGAAATTCTCATTCTTGCCTCCGAACGCTTATCTGTGCTTGATGGTACATACGAAGTACTTGCTACATGTTTCGGAAAAGAACTCATAGGCACACAGTATGAACCACCATTCCCCTATCTAGTAACAAACCGTGAACAGTATCCTGCTATGCATACAGTTCTTGCAGGAGATTTTGTTTCTACGGAAGATGGCTCAGGTATTGTTCATATCGCTCCTGCATTTGGTCAAGACGATTTTGAAATTGGTCGTGCACATGGCTTGCCTTTTTTTCAACCTGTGACGCCCGGTGGTCGATTCTCACAGGATATTACAGAGTTTGCCGGTCGTACCGTTAAAACATTCAAGTATCAACATCACACGGAAGAAGGTGCTGATAAAGATATTATCATTGCTTTGAAGAAAGCAGGTCGCATTTATAAGTCATCGAATGACTATTTGCATAAATACCCACACTGTTGGCGAACGGGTAATCCGGTTATCTATTATGCACGTGAATCTTGGTTTATTAAGTCGCCGGCATATAAAGAACGTATGGTTGCTTTGAATAACGAGATCAATTGGCAACCCTCGGAGATTGGTACCGGGCGATTTGGTATCTGGCTGGAAGATGTCAAAGATTGGTCGCTCTCGCGTGACCGCTACTGGGGAACACCACTGCCTTTGTGGGTGAGTGCTGACGGCACTGATGTTTTTGCAGTTGGTTCCATTGAAGAGTTATGTTCGGGTCTTTATGTAATGCCCGATGGTTCACTCAAACCCGTTCGTGAAGCAATTGATGAGTTAAAGATTGAGATCGATCTCCATCGTCCTTTTGTTGATAATATCGTGTTTGTCAAAAATGGTGTTCAATATCGTCGTGTACATGAGGTTATTGACGTATGGTTTGATTCCGGTGCGATGCCTTTTGCACAGTTTCATTACCCATTTGAGAATCGCGAGCTTTTTGAGCAATCATTTCCTGCAGATTACATCTGCGAGGCAATTGACCAAACACGTGGGTGGTTTTATACTTTGCATAATATTGCTACGGCACTTTTTGACAAGCCTGCATTCAAGAATGTTGTTGTCAATGAACTCATTTTAGATAAAGATGGTAAAAAAATGTCGAAATCTTTGGGTAATACCATTGACCCATTCGATATTATGAATAAATATGGTGCTGATGCAGTACGATGGTATTTGGTGGTCAATAATCCACCATGGCGCACAACACGCTTTAATCCTGATGATATTGCTCAAACAGTTATTGCAGACTTTTTCCGGTCTGTTCGCAATGTTTATGCGTTCTTCGTGATGTATGCCAATATTGATGGCTTTACAGGTATAGAAGAGCAGGTTGCTATTGCTGACCGACCTGAAATTGATCGTTGGTTGCTTTCGCGCTATACTTCGGTGTTGCAAAAGTACCATGAGCATATGGATAGCTATGATATGTTCTCGGCGAATCGCTTGGTTCAAGAATTTGCTGTTAATGATGTGTCGAATTGGTATGTGCGGAGAAATCGTCGTCGTTTTTGGAAAGGTGATAATGATCGCGATAAACTCTCAGCATATCAGACCCTGCGAGAAGTATTCATGGGTATGCTTTCTATGATTGCGCCAACCTCGCCATTCCTAGCCGAAGCATTATATGGTAGATTACGAACAGCCAATGAACCTATTTCAGTTCACCTTGCATATCTGCCAATACCTAATCAGGATCATGTTGATTCTGCATTAGAGCGTCGCATGAAAACGGCACAGGATATTGTTTTTCTTGCTCGCTCATTGCGTGAAAAATCAAAGATAAAAACACGCCAACCTTTGCAACGTATTCTTGTGCCTGTTCTTTCGCCTCAGCACCGTCGAGATATTCAGGCTGTAGAGTCGGTTATTCTTGAAGAGATAAACGTAAAAGCGATTGAATATGTCACTGATGAATCAGGCATTGTCAAGAGGTCTGCACGTCCAAACTTTAAAACAATCGGAAAAAAATTTGGCAAAGAAACGCAATCCGTTGCCAACGCAATCAAAGCGATATCTGCTCATGATTTACGCCGTCTTGAATCAGAAGGTGTTTATACTCTTGAGGTTCATGGGAAAGAGTACTTGGTTGAGCGTGACGATGTTGATATCGTGAGTGAAGACATTGAAGGTTGGCTTGTTGCAAGTCAAAATGGATTGACAGTTGCTCTTGATACTGAATTGAATGATGGGTTGCGCCATGAGGGTGTTGCTCGTGAATTTGTTAATCGACTGCAAAATTTGCGCAAGGATTCAGGTTTTCATGTTACTGACCGCATCCGCGTTCGTTATAATGTCGACGGCATGTTTAAAATTGCTCTTGAAGCAATGAGCCAATACATTAAAGAAGAAACGCTTTGTGAAGATTTTAGTTATGTCGAAGGGAGTTTACCAACGATCGTAGCGATTGATGAGACAAGTGTGTCCGTGAGTGTTGAGCGTATGTAGTAATGCTCTACTGATTACACGGACTCGTTGGTATGTAACTCCACATTAAACATTTAACATCGGCTCATTGCCGTGTTAATTTCACTTTCACTTTTTTTTACTCACTATTTACACCTATAGGAGGTTGTAATGGCAGTAGCGAAGAAAGCAGCGGCAAAAAAGGCCGCTCCTGCAAAGAAGGCCGCACCGGCTAAAAAAGCAGCACCGGCTAAAAAAGCGGCACCG
>DHLT01000212.1:0-1766 GCA_002405405.1 Ignavibacteria bacterium UBA4661
AATAAATTTCATGCTGAAGCAGGTGTCTGTGACATTAGAAAAGATGATGAACTAATCGCCAGCGGTGCTGTACGTGTGAATGTTACGGTGGTAACAGAGCTTGGTGTTCGTGTTCATTTGAGTGATTTGGTAACGGTACATGGTAAGCCTGTGAACGCTGAAAAGCATTTGACCTATATCGTTTTGAATAAGCTCAAAGACTATATCACAACAAACAATGACGAACTCGAACGCAAGACGGTGATGGATTTGATTCCTCTGAAAGATCATCGGCTTTTTCCCGTTGGTCGTTTGGATCGTAATACAACGGGTGTTCTCATTCTTACAAATGACGGTGAATTGGCAAATCGCTTGATGCACCCGAGTTACGAAGTACCGCGCATGTATGTCGTTCGATTGGACAAGTATCTGCAAGTAGCTCATGCCCGTGAGATTGCCCATGGTGTAGAGCTAGAGGATGGCATGACCGGTGAGAGCGAAGTTGCTATAGATCCTGAAGATAAGCATACCGTTTTTATGCAGCTTAAAGAAGGTCGCAATCGTGAGATTCGGAGAATTTTTGAACACTTCGGTTACGAAGTGGAAAAGTTAGATCGAAAGCAATATGCGAATATTACCAATCGTGGTATGAAGCGTGGTGATTATCGGCATCTTACTCGTGAAGAAGTGCGCGAATTGCGTGCTATCGTGGGTTTAGAGGATACCATATAACAATGTCTTGTCATACAATCATAATTCATCGTTCACTTTTTTCTTATTTCTTAGCGGTGTTTGCCATGAAGCAATCGTCAGAAATTCAATCATATTATCGATACAAGCAGTGGCGTTGTTGGTCAGTGCTGTGTATGTTATTGCTGTGTGCAGGATCGCTCCTCGCACAAGGGGGATCGCAACCCACGCCTCGGAATACACAATCCTTGCCACTGGGTGCTCAATCTCAAGAACAACTTGACCGAGCAGGTGCAAAGCGTCTTGATGTACCGCAGGAGCTGGTCGAAGTATCTACGCGATTTTTTAAACTTCTTGGAGCTGCAGAGATAACTCTTGCCTTCGATGAGCTATTAAAAAATAGTCCGATAAAAGATGACCGCGAAAAAATTCTTGAACTGACCACACAATCACGCCGTGCGGTGGAATTGTACGGTCAGGTACGAGGATTTGAATTTGCCGGTATCGAAATATCGACTCCATCGCTTGTGCGTGTCAAGCAAATAGCTTTGCACAACAAGTTCCCGATGCGGTGGTATTTCACGTACTATAAATCACCTCTCAACGGATGGGTGATTACAAATATTCAATTTGATGATCGTATAGAGTTGCTCTTTCCGGAGCAATGAGGCATATCATGTATGGCACGGTAGAGCATTGATTTCATGGCTCATGCTCTGTCGTGTTATTGATGATGTTATGCATTTTAGAGTTCTTTTTGTTAGGTGTTGCTAAGAGAATGTTAAACTCTACAACGTAATCGTTAAGGTATTGGGAATACTGACGATGAACATCTATATTGACTTACATCAACTTTGCACTCTATAAGTTGTTATTTTTATTTCTTTATCACTCACATCACTATGAAAAGTGTTTTAATTCTCGTAGGTATAGCGTTGTGCCTTGGGTTTGTTGGTGGCGCAATGCTTGTTCGACCCGTACAATCCTCTGATAATGTGTTCTTTCAATTGGGCAAGTTTCAGGATGCCTTCAATTTGGTTTATCGTAATTCGGTTGATCCTGTCGAGTCTCAGAAGCTTGTTGAAAAAGCAATTCGC
>DHLT01000212.1:1916-2713 GCA_002405405.1 Ignavibacteria bacterium UBA4661
GAAGATGGTATGGAAGACCCGTACGCAGAATATTTCCCACCGAAACAACGTGAACAGTGGAATGAAAATTTTCAAGCGAATTACCAAGGTATTGGCGTTTCGTTTCGTGTTATTCAAGATACGATTACCATTATCATTCCGATGATTGGCGGACCGAGTGATAAACTTGGTTTGGAATGCAATGACAAGATTATTAAGATCAATGGTGAGAATGCAATTGGTATTGCAACCGACTCTGTACCGAAGCGACTCAAAGGTCCTGCAGGAACATCGGTAACCGTTACAATCAAGCGCGCTGGCAGAGATCCTTTTGATGTAACGATTGCACGAGGGCGTATCCCAATCAGTACAGTCGATGCGTATTACATGGTGGAGAATAGCGACATCGGCTATATTTACTTGAATCGTTTTGCCGAAACAACTACCCAAGAAGTGGTTGATGCAGCACAAGAACTGCGTAAGCAAGGTATGAAAAAACTGATCTTGGACTTACGGTATAATGGTGGGGGCTTGCTTGATCAAGCGTGGAGACTTGCCGATGAATTTGTTCGTGGCGGTAAAACACTAGTCTATACGAAAGCACGCAATGAAGCTATGAACCAAACCTTTACCTCAACGGATGGTGGTGCACTCGAAGACTTGCCGGTTGTCGTGTTGGTTAATGTTGGTTCCGCTTCAGCCAGTGAAATTCTTGCCGGCGCATTGCAAGACTTAGATCGGGCATTGGTCGTCGGTGAAACAACTTTTGGTAAAGGATTAGTACAGCAAGTGTATTCTTTTAATGATGGTTCAGGTAT
>DHLT01000212.1:2854-3183 GCA_002405405.1 Ignavibacteria bacterium UBA4661
TAATGATGGTTCAGGTATGAAGTTCACAACAGCTAAATACTATACTCCTTCAGGTCGATTGATTCAACGAGAATTCAAAACCAAAGAAGAATTTGCAAAACTTGAACGCAAAGAACTTGCCAAAGAAGGTGCGAATTTAGATCATGGTGCTGATGTTGCTCATGCTGCAAAAAAAGACTCTGCACGTCCGGTTTTCAACCCAGTCAGTGGACGCACCGTATATGGCGGCGGTGGTATTGTACCGGATTATGTTGTTAAGACAGATACTTTATCAACTCTCCTGCAGTCATTTAATAAATTTGGTTTATTCATCGAGGGTGTTGATCGGT
>DHLT01000212.1:3310-3778 GCA_002405405.1 Ignavibacteria bacterium UBA4661
TCTTACGTTTTGGTAATCGCATACGAGAGAATTACAAGAAAAATTTGGTTACTTTCTTGCGCAACTATACTATGGACAAAGACTTGGTTGATGTCTTGAAGGAAGTTGCCAAAGAGAAAAAAATTGATTGGCCCGAAGAAGATTTTACCAAAGAACAAACAGAATTAAATCGTTTGGCGAAGGCATTCGTTGCGCAATACATTTGGAATATGCGCTTTGAATTCTTGAATGTATACTTTCAAAATAAACAATTCGACAAAGCGCGTACACTCTTTCCTGAAGCTATGAAGGTTGCCAAGTTGAGCAGCAAGTAAGAACATAGTCTATAGCGAATGTAAATGTGAATGCTATTTTTTGAGCGGAGGTCGCGTAATCGTGAACCTCCGCTTTTATTTTGGTGGTAAATTGTTCATCATTGACTCAATCAATGTTGTTGTACTGTTTCACATCTTGTTTCTCGATATGTCG
>DHLT01000212.1:3924-5257 GCA_002405405.1 Ignavibacteria bacterium UBA4661
CACATCTTGTTTCTCGATATGTCGTCTATTCTTGAGTACTCCGAAGTAACGATTCCCGACACTGCCCGTTCGATGGCAAAACGTAATATGCCACCGACAGAATATGAGTGTTTTTCTGCCTCGCGCTTGTATACCATCACTTATCTCAGCGAAGGTCTTCGTATTAAGGCATATTTGTTTATTCCTCCTCAATATGATGCTCAACCCATGCCTGCGGTTGTTTTTAATGCAGGTGGTACGGGCGAGCGAGGTGCTTTAAGCGACACTATAGCAATCGCAACATTGGCTCCTTTTGTAAGTCGTGGCTATGTTGTTATTGCTAGTCAATATCGTGGTCGTGGTGGTAGCGAGGGAGTAGAAGAATGGGGTGAAGGTGATGTTCGTGACGTCATGAACATAATTCCACTCTTGCAAGGTTTGGACTATGTTGATGCAGATCGTATTGGTTTAGTTGGAGGTAGTCGTGGTGGAATGATGGCGCTTATGATGCTCACGCAAACCAATGCTTTTCGAGCAGCAGTAGTGTTTGGCGCACCAACGACCTTTATGCATCTTCCCGAAGGGGATTACATTCGTACTGTTTTCGAGAGATTTTTGCCACAGGGTGCAGACTACACAACCGAAGCCCGCAAGCGTTCTGCCATAGAATGGTGTCATTCATTGTGTGTAACAACGCCATTGCTGATACAACATGGTACAGGTGACCGACGTGTTAGTGGTGAGCATGGTTTACTGTTAGGAATGGCACTGCAGAAAATTCATTTTCCCTATAAACTCATCATGTATGATAATGCTGATCATGTTCTTGCCGGTAGGCGAACGGAAAGTGCCGCAGATATGTTATGGTGGTTAGATACATATGTGCGTCATCGTGCACCATTGCCGAAAACAGGACCGCATGGAGCATAGTAAGATTGCCATCATGTAGGGAATTGTAATTATTCATCAACTGAAGAGTTAATCATGGAATATGATGTTGTTGTTATCGGCGGGGGATATGGTGGCTTGACAGCCGCATCGATACTGGCAAAGCGGGGATTCAGCATTTGTTTGGTAGAGGCACACACAAGTGTTGGGGGATGTGCAGGTCATTTTAGTCGTAAAGGATTTCGTTTCGATGCAGGGGCAACAACACTAAGTGGGGTGTTGGCACACCAACCTTTGGGGCGAGTTTTTTCGGAAGTTGGTGTACAGCCCAACTTGCGCCGTGAAAGTGTTGGTATGATGATTCACCTCGAAAATGATTGGATTGCTCGTTACGCAGACCGCTCACGTTGGCTGGAAGAGTCTGTTGAAAAATTTCATATCCGTACTCCACGCCTTTATTATCTAA
>DHLT01000212.1:5369-10970 GCA_002405405.1 Ignavibacteria bacterium UBA4661
TTCATATCCGTACTCCACGACTTTATTATCAATTTTGGCAAGAAGTTTATGATATAGAGTCAAGAATTTGGGAACTTACCGAGCGCAATTATGCTCTTCCACCAACATCATTGCGTGATCTTGTATCGTTGGCGCGAATATCCAATCTCCGTGGATTACCATTAATTACAAAACTGCTGAGACCGATTGCGTCGCTCATGCGTGAGCATGACTTGCTTGATAATCATCGGTTTGTACGATTTGTCGATCAGCAGTTGCTTATCAGCACGCAGAACACACATCAATTTGCACCTATTGCAACAGCTGCCATGGGTTTGGCGTATCCGAGTGAAACATACTATCCGGTCGGCGGTATGATTGCTCCTGCTGAATTGTTGGCAAAGGCAATCACGCGCTATGGTGGCGTAGTCCGATTAAAGCATCGTGTACTCAGTAATGCACGATACGAGAATGGATACAGTATCGATATTGAAATAGGTGGGGCTCGACCGCAGCGAATAACAATGAAAGCGCGTTGTGTAATTTCAAATGCAACAGTATGGAATATGCGTTCAATGACAGAAAAATCAGACCCTGCGATGAGTACTTATTTTTCTCAACAATCACGGGCTATTGATTTTGCATGGGGAGCATTCATGCTGTATGGTGCCGTACAAACAGATGTCGCATTACCGACAGCATATTATCAAATTCATACCGATCAACCTTTACCGTACTGCGAGAGTAATTCTTTTTTTATATCATTTTCACATGCTGATGACCGCACTAAAGCACCGATAGGATGGCGTACCTTTACGATCTCTACGCATACACCAACTTCTGCATGGTTGGGGTGTTCTGAGGAAGAATATCATCGTCGTAAACAAATCGTTCAAAATTGTATAATGCAGGCTTTGCATCATGCTTTACCGGCTTTACGTTCAGCGCCATGTGAATATCTTCTTTCTGCTACGCCCAAAAGCTTTGCATTCTTTACACGCCGTGAGCAGGGGTTTGTTGGTGGCGTGCCACACAGTATACAGCGTTCATTATTACGCATGACGCCGAATGTGACACCTTTCCAACATTTCTATATGGTTGGTGATACGGTGTTCCCCGGACAAGGAACACCATCAGTAGCACTTGGTGCATTGAATGTCGCTGAAAGAGTGACTCGATTTTTGTAAGTTGAACTATTGCGTAAGCTACACAGCTAAGTAGCACCTTTTCTTCATTTTTTATCTCTTGGGGTATTACTATGTCGGTAACAGTTGGTCAGGTTGCACCGGATTTTGCATTAAAACATAAAACATCTGATGGCGTGAAAGAAGTAACACTGAGTGAACATCGTGGCAGTAATGTAGTCTTGTTGTTTTTTCCTTTAGCATTTACAAGTGTGTGCACCGATGAGTTGTGTACTGTCAGTAATGGTCTCGAACTTTATAGTGGTATGAATGCAAAAGTTTTTGGGATTAGTGTGGATAGTCCTTTCACACTTGAAATTTTTGCTGAGAAAAATGATATTAAAATACCATTGTTGTCAGATTTCAATAAAGCGGCAGCACGTGCATTTGGTGCTATTTATGAAAATATGTTACCCGGTGTTTTGGATCTGCATGGAGTAGCTTAACGCTCCGCTTATGTAATTGATAAAGAGGGCGTTGTACGGTATGCGGAAGTACTCGAAAATGCCGGTGGTTTGCCAAATTTTGATGCTGTAAAGCAAACACTTGAGTCATTGAATTGATCTGACATTATGCTGTGTAAAGCGCATCATTCTTCAAGTGTATTATGAAGAAGATGCGCTTTGCTGTTATTGGTAGAAAAACTTCGTGTACTTTTTTGATGAGAATGATACTATGGTTGAATCCAATAAACAAATTGCTGAGATACTTACTCGTACCAAGCAAGAGTTCTTCATTATCGCAGGTCCTTGTGTCGTTGAATCACGCGACTTGCTTTTTCAGGTTGCAGATGTCTTAGTGCCATTGGCAGAGCGCAATCAAATACCCTTGATCTTCAAAGCGTCATATCGTAAAGCAAATCGCAGTAGTCATACGTCGTTTCAAGGTATTGGTGATATTACGGCACTTGAAGCCCTCGCCGAAGTACGTGCGACCTATAATATTCCCGTGCTAACCGATTTTCATACTGCAGAAGAAGCACGCACTGCTGCTCAGTATGTTGATGTGCTACAAGTACCGGCATTCTTGTCACGTCAAAGCGATATTCTTGAATCGGCGGCGCAAACAGGTGCCGTAGTAAACATCAAGAAGGGGCAATTCATGGCACCGGATGATATGGCAAAAGCTGCTGAAAAAGTTCGTGTAGCAGGTAACAGCAATATCTGGCTTACGGAGCGTGGTACATCATTTGGCTATCATGATTTGGTCGTTGACTATCGGAGTCTTGTTACCATGCGCGATACAACGTATCCTGTAATTTTTGATGCTACGCATGCAGTACAGCAACCAAGTATTGGTACGCAATCAGGTGGGCAACCGCGTTTTATTCCTGCACTTGCTCGAGCGGCAGTAGCTGTAGGGGTGCAAGGAGTCTTTTTTGAAACACACCCCAATCCTGCCGAAGCAAAGAGTGATTCCGCAACACAACTGCAACTAAGTAAAGTGCCATATTTCCTCGCAGAACTTATTGCAATACGTCGTGCTGTGGAGGCACTTCATGCGTAGCTCATTAGAAATGAATATTCGTCATCGCATGTTCTGCTTATTGTATGGATCTGTTTTGATTGGTGTGAGTCTTTTGCTTTTGTCATGCGAATCAGAAATACCATCGCGCATGATAGCTGTCGATACAGCTAAAGTACCAAGTCATCTGAGTATTGCACCTCTTGTAACTTTTCTTGATTCACAGTATGTCAAAGCTGTTCTTCGTGCTGATACGGCAAAAATTTATGATACAAAATTGATGACCTATTTGCACGGTCGAGTTGTTGTAGAATTTTTCGATAAACGCTCCGGAAAACGCGCAAGTGTGCTGACAGCTGAGCGTGCTGAAATAAATGATCAAACGCGTGATATGACAGCCTTTGGTAATGTGGTGATTGTTTCCGACAGCTCGCGTACACGCATTACAACGGATAGTATTTCGTGGAATAATATGCGGCAGCTTTTGCAATCTTCTGCACCTGTGGTGATTGTTTCACCTCATGAAACAATACAGGGTATTGGTTTTGAGTCAGACCAGTATCTTCGTGATTATAAAATTTTTAATGCGCGTGGTAGTTCAGCTCCCTCTGCGCTTGGTGTTCGATAATGTAGATGCCATCTCTTTTTCCTTATTTTTTACTTGTTCCTATGAAAACATATCTCATCGCCGGTAACTGGAAAATGAATACGACTATTGCGTCCGCACAAGCATTAGCAAGTTCAGTAGTAGAGTCGGCACATGATCTGCCACAGAATGTCCACCTCGTATTGTGTCCACCATCATTGTACGCACGCACAGTTGTTGAAACTATCGCAACGAACAATGCCGGCAGCCGTGTCAGAGTTGGTTTACAAAATTGTCATCATGAAGAAAAAGGTGCATACACCGGAGATGTCTCGGCAAGCATGGCAAAAGATATTGGTTGCTCCTATGTGATTACAGGACATTCTGAGCGCAGGCAATTCAGTGGAGAAACCGATGGTTTGATCAATAAAAAAAATCATGCTGTCCTTGCACAAGGATTGACTGCCATATATTGTGTTGGGGAAACATTACAAGAGCGTCAGGCGGAAGAAACATTTACTGTTATTAAAAAGCAAATGTTAGGAGGTCTTGATGGAATTACCGTAGAGCAGGTAGAGAATGTTGTTATAGCTTACGAGCCTGTCTGGGCAATTGGTACAGGACTTGCCGCAACTGCTGAGCAAGCACAAGAAGTTCATGAGTTTATTCGTGCAGAATTGTCGCTACTCTATGGTGATAAAGCCAAAAGTATACGCATTCTTTATGGGGGGAGTATGAATGCTGAAAATGCGCAAACACTTCTTGCACAACCTGATATTGATGGTGGTTTAATTGGTGGGGCATCGCTTAAAGCAGATAGTTTTCTTACTATCGCTCGTTCAGTGGTATCATAACTATATTACATACAAGGTGTCGTTTTGATTTTGACATGAAACTTCATATTCCCAATATCATCACTTTTACGCGCATGGCATTATCGCCTTTGTGCTTGTGGTTCATGCTTGATCAAACACTTCTTGCTACCTTCATTGCTTTTGTTGTTTTTATTGTCGCGGCAATTACTGACTATATGGATGGCTATTACGCAAGAAAATTGGGAGTGGTGACGAGTTTTGGGAATTTTATGGATCCGCTTGCTGACAAAATTCTCACTACAGCAGCATTTGTGGGCTTTGCTTTGCAAAATCGTGTAGAATGGTGGATGGTGTGGGTAGTTATTGTACGCGATGCTCTTATGACATTGATGCGTTTGTATGGCGACACAGTACACATGCCTGTGAAAACATCATGGAGTGCTAAGGTCAAGACAACGGTTCAAATGGTGTATATCATCGTTATTCTCCTATTGGGAGTATGTGAAGTATGGATACAACAACAACGGCAAACAGTGAGTATTTTCGATGTTCTGATTGAATTATCTGTGTACACGATGAGTAGCTTGCATGTTGTGTATATCGGTATGGTAGTTGTTACGACCGTTACGACATGGACTGCGATTGAATATGTCTACGAAAACCGATTGCTTTTTGTACATCTCATTCGGAGTGTAATTCGTTCTTGAGATAGAGCATGCGTCCTACTCTCGGGAATTATGAATCTCATCTCATAGCATATAATGTAGTCGCATATGAATCATCATCCTGATCTCGAAAATTATCACCAACATGATCACCAACAAGACCATCGCGTCGGAAATCGTAGCATCCACCACAGAATTGTGCAGACTATCTGGCGGCATCTGTGTTATGGTGTGAGTACCGTTTTAGCCATAGGATACACTCCTTTTATGCCCGGAACTATTGCCAGTGCTTGCGCACTACTAATTTGTCTTGTTCCATTCGATATACGATTTGTGACATTATGGATTGGAATCGTTATTGCTTCAATTTTGGGGGCTATATGTATTCCTCTTGTGGAGCAGGAGCAGGGGGATGATGCCTCAATAATTGTGATTGATGAAGTTGTAGGTATGTGGATTACCATTGCATCGCCACTTGTACCACATACATACGTATGGATCATTGTAGGATTCATTCTTTTTCGATATTTCGATATTATTAAGCCGAGTGTGATTGCACGTCTTAATCGGAATAAAGGTGCAGTGTACGTGCTTGCAGATGATATTCTTGCCGGTGTCTGTGCAGCAGTGTGCTTACATATTCTTTATGCAGGTTTTCTGAGCGTAGCAACGCTGTGGTACATGATGCCAAATCCGTAAGCATACAGACTATTTGGAAGTCTGAACCCTCACACGCATTGTGTCATGCGGTCGTGAGAACCTAGAATGCTTAAAAAGCCCTTTTTAAGCCATGTCGGAATGATATTTATGTCGTTAGGCGCATAAAATCGTCCTTAGTGGGGGCGAAATGAAAAATTTTTCTTGCAAGACCCCCATGAGCCACGTATTTTGAGTTGTCTCAATTCTTT